>NZ_JABUYE010000019.1:0-76468 GCF_014897485.1 Brevibacterium sp. FME37 | reverse complement strand
CTTTTTGGTGAGGGGTCATTCCGCTTCGGTGGGATGGCCCCTTTCTCGCATTCATGGGTGAGGTCATTCCCGGTTGGGAGTGGCCTCTTCTGCATTCAACGGCGATATGCCGTCCGAGCCTTGGGCTCACCACTTCGTGTTTGAGTGGGAGAGCGTCCTAGGTGGCCTTGATGGTCGGTGGGGCAGTCTCTGCCTTGCGCCACACTGACGGCTGCTGTCTCACACCGTGCTGAGTCCGAGGAAACGACGAACCACCTCGGCACCAACAACCTCCACGGGATCCTGTCCACGTCTGATATCTTCGGCGGGAAGAATCACTTGGTGCTCCATACGAGCCTGTCCGTCCTGCGCGACAATGGTCTTCATTCCATTGGGGGAGTAGCCCAGCTTCTCCGAGACTCTGCGACTGGCAGCATTTCCCTCGAAGAAACCGGAATGAAACTCGCTGGCACCGAAATGGTCGGTAAACGTCGTCACCGCCGTTTGCCGCATCCGAGTCCCATATCCTTTGCCCTGCTCATTCAGAGCCAACCATGAACCCGTTGAGACTGACCTGGTGCGGACGAAATCCTTGGCACTGACTCCCTGCACGCCCACCGCTCGGCCGTCGACCCTGACGGTGAACTCGATGGTCCAGTCATCGACTCGGAAGTTGGCTCGCGTGCTCCATTGATACCGAGCGATGGACTGGGCGATCTCTTCCTGAGTGCCCGAATCCCAATTGACGAGAAACGCCGGCAGATCATCCCTGCGCACTCCGCCGTTCGCGATATCGGCCAATTCTGGATAATCCGATTCGCGTACTGGGGACAACTCCATGTGTCCGCACCGGATATTCAAGCCGAAGGGTGGCCAAATCTCTTCCAAATCCATAAATTGAGTCTAACCGTGGAGAGGACGGCAGCGGGCGAATCGTCAAAATTTGCAGTATACCAAACAGACGGTTTGTTACTGTACTGTCCATTATTCGGTCGTTCCAGCTCATGTTATGCGGGTCACGGTAAGTTGATCCCATGAGCTTACATCCATCACTGCAGCCAATCTTCGACACAGTGCTTCACCGCAATCCCGGAGAGTCGGAGTTTCATCAAGCGGTACAGGAAGTTCTCCATTCCCTGGGCCCTGTCGTTGACAAGCACCCTGAATACCTCGAACTCTCAACTTTCGAGCGCCTCTGCGAACCTGAACGCCAGATCATCTTCCGGGTCCCGTGGATCGATGACCAGGGTGTCGTCCAGATCAACCGAGCATTTCGAGTTCAATTCAACTCTGCTCTCGGCCCCTACAAGGGTGGACTGCGCTTCCACCCCTCAGTGAACTTGGGAATCGTGAAATTTCTCGGCTTCGAGCAGATCTTCAAAAACGCGATCACCGGCCTGCCCATCGGCGGCGGCAAAGGCGGATCCGATTTCGATCCGAAGGGACGCAGCGACCTTGAGATCATGCGTTTCTGCCAGTCGTTCATGACTGAGCTCTCCCGTCACATCGGCGAATACCGAGATGTCCCGGCGGGAGACATCGGTGTCGGCGGCCGCGAGATCGGCTACTTGTTCGGACAGTACAAACGCATGAAGAACGAGTATGAAGCTGGCGTACTCACCGGCAAGGGCCTCTCCTACGGCGGATCAATGGTGCGCACGGAGGCCACCGGTTTCGGTGTCGTGTACTTCCTCAAAGACATGCTCGCTGCAGCAAAGAAGAACATCGACGGACGCACCCTCTCGATCTCCGGATCGGGAAACGTGGCCGTGTTCGCTGCAGAGAAGGCCACTGCCTTCGGAGGAACAGTCATCACGATGTCCGACTCAAGCGGGTTCATCCATGACCCGGATGGGATCGACACCGAAATCGTCAAGCGCATCAAGTTCGAAGAACGCGGTCGCATCTCCGAATACGTCGATGAACGCGGTGGCCGTGCAAAGTATTACGAGGGCGGCAACGTCTGGGACATCGAGGTTGACGTCGCACTTCCCTGCGCAACTCAGAACGAGCTCGATGCCGACTCGGCACGAACCCTCGTTGGCAACGGCGTCATCGCACTTGCTGAGGGAGCAAACATGCCGTGCACCCCGGAAGCAGTGAAGACCTTCTCCGACGCCGGCGTGCTCTTCGCCCCGGGCAAGGCAGCCAACGCCGGAGGTGTCGCCACCAGCGCGCTGGAGATGCAGCAGAACGCCAGCCGCGACACCTGGGACTTCGACTTCACCGAAGCCCGTCTGGCAGAGATCATGGGCGACATCCACGACAGCTGCGCCGTCGCAGCCGCAGAGTTCGGTTCACCAGGCGACTACGTTGCCGGTGCGAACATTGCAGGCTTCATTCGGGTCTCCGAAGCGATGCTCGCACAGGGCGTCATCTGACCTCAGCGACAATGCGCAGGCAGCAGCCGCTGCCTTGAAGGCATACAACGGCCCTCCGACTCTCAGGCAGCTTCACACGAAGCCGTCGAGACGTCGGAGGGCCGTTGTCATTGCCTCGAGACTTCGCTCAGCGAGGCCCCATCGTTCCGTAGGCCTTGCGCCAACGCAGGAGTGGTTTGTCTTTGCTGCTATTCGCGCCGGTCCCCATCGACACCACCTCCCCGACAACGAGGCTGTGCGTCGCCACCTCCAAGACCTCCGTGGTCCGCAGTTCGAACCAGGCGATCGCATCCGTGAGCACCGGCTGTCCTGAATGGGGGGCCGGAAACGTATCGATGCCCTTCAGCGAGCCGTAAAGAGGCTGGCCAGGCGCGCCCAAGCGCTCAGAGATGTCTCGCTGGGAGGAATTGAGCAAGGAGATGGCGTAATGCGCACTCGTCTCCAGAGTCTCCATCATGCGTGACCCGCCATAGATGCTGATGGCCATCGTCGGCGGGTCATAGGACACGTCGAGGAACGAGTCGACGGTGATCGCGTGCAGGGCGTTGCCGCGCTTGGCTGAAACCACAGCCACGGCCGCAGCTATGTCATCGCTGAGTTCGCGATAGCGTTCTGTGAGGGAATCCTCGTGAGTTCTGTCCATGGCACTCATTCTAGGGAACTACAATGGAGCCATGACCTATCCAGCATCAGGTGGTTCAGCAACAATCGAGCGTGAGCAGTCCGAGCAACTTGTTGAACCCGGCGACCACGAACGTTTCAGCCACTACGCACCTAAAGACAAGATCATGGAATCCATGGTCACGGGCACACCGCTCATTGCCCTGTGCGGAAAGGTGTGGGTGCCGACCCGAGACCCCGAACGATTCCCCGTGTGCCCGCGATGCAAAGAGATCTACTCAACAATGTCTGAAGGACCTAAGGAGTAGATGTCCGCGGAACGTCTCCCAGGGACATCCGCCGCCGAACAACTGCCACCGGCCTTTCCTGAGCGTGCTGCTTGGGGAACGGCCGGAAAGTTGCGCGCTTGGCAGGCTGAGGCCCTGGAACAGTATTTTCGGGAACAGCCGAAGGATTTTCTCGCTGTCGCGACACCGGGCGCGGGCAAGACGACATTCGCTCTGCGCGTAGCTGCAGAGCTGTTGGCACAGCGCGTCGTCAACAGAGTCACCGTCGTCGCACCCACCGAACACCTCAAGGTGCAGTGGGCCGATTCCGCCTCACGCGTGGGCATCAAACTCGACCCGCACTTCAAGAATGCTCAAGGCAAACACGCCCCCGGCTATCACGGCGTTGCCATCACCTACGCGCAGGTGGCTGCCAAACCGGTCCTGCACCACAACCGGACCGCAGCCGGGCGCACCCTGGTCATCCTCGATGAGGTTCACCATGGCGGTGACGCACTGTCCTGGGGCGATGCAGTACGGGAGGCCTTCGGCCCCGCTGTCCGCAGACTCTCCCTGACGGGTACTCCTTTCCGGTCTGATACCTCGCCGATCCCATTCGTCACCTATGCCCCGGACGAGAACGGCATCCGCACCTCGGTGGCAGACTATTCCTACGGCTACGGGCGGGCGCTGAGGGACTCCGTCGTCCGTCCTGTCCTGTTCCTCGCCTATGCCGGCGCTATGTCCTGGCGGACCAGAGCCGGTGACGAGATGTCCCACGTCCTCGGCGAAGACACGACGAAGGACATCAACTCCCAGGCGTGGCGGACAGCGCTCGACCCCGGCGGCGACTGGATTCCAGCGGTGCTCAAGGCCGCAGACCGACGTCTGACAGAGGTCAGACGGACCGTGCACGACGCCGGTGGCCTTGTCATCGCCACAGACCAGGACAACGCGCGCGCCTATGCCAAGGTGCTGCGCGAACTCACTGGGGAGGCGCCTACGGTCGTTCTCTCCGACGAAGCTGGAGCCTCGGCGCGGATCGAGCAATTCCAGAACTCCACCGACCGGTGGATGGTCGCGGTTCGCATGGTGTCCGAAGGCGTCGACGTGCCGCGACTGTGCGTCGGGGTCTATGCGACCTCCTCGGCGACTCCACTGTTCTTCGCACAGGCCATCGGACGTTTCGTGCGTGCACGCAAACGCGGTGAGACCGCGTCTGTGTTCCTGCCTTCCGTCCCGATCCTCCTGGCCCTGGCCAATACGATGGAAGTCGAACGCGATCACGCTCTCGACCGACCCAAGAACGAGGACGAGAACGATGTCGTCGTCTTCGACGACCAGGCCATGGAACAGGCGAACCGTGAAGAGGGAGCCTCTGACCAGATGGGCTCCTTCGAAGCACTCGGTGCCGAGGCACTCTTCGACCGGGTGCTCTTCGACGGCGGTGAGTTCGGCACGGGCGGAGCGGTCGGTTCCGAAGATGAACTGGACTTCATCGGTATTCCCGGACTGCTCGAACCAGACCAAGTCCACGAACTGCTGCGAACCCAGCAGGCGCGCCAGGCAAAGCGGAAGACCGCTGCGGCGCCACCGGCACCGGAAACCGAACCCAGCGAGCTCGATCACAGGGCGATGAAGGAAGAGCGCAACCAGCTCCAGAGCCTCGTCGGCGCCTGGTCACGGCGCACCGGCTCACCCCACAAAACCGTTCACGTCGAGCTGCGCAAGGCCTGCGGGGGACCGGCCGTGGCACAGGCGACCCGGGAACAGATCCAAGCCCGGATCGCAAAGCTCCAAGGCTGGTTCATCGGCAAGAAGTGAGCCCCCCGTCCGCCTGCGCAGAGAGGACTTTTCGACCTCGGTTCAGCCTGGCCGATCTTGGTTCATCCGGCCGGCCTCAACTCGGGTCAGTCCTGATTACTTGGGACAGAACGTCACTTGGCTTAGAACGTCACTTGGGATAGAAGACCGTGGGGATCGCCGGTTCGCCGTCCTGCATGCGCCTGGCTGAACGTGGCAGTTCGGCCAGGGACTCGTCGTGCCGAGCACAGGCCTTCGTGACTCCGTCGGCGCCGATATAGGACTCATCGATCTCACCATCGACCACCAGGTCAACAGTCAGCGACCGGCCATCGCCGAGGTCGTCCGGCAGGGTCGGGATGCCGACGGCCTCCTCGACGGCAATCGCACCATCGATGATTCGCAGAGCGTCCTTGTTCCCTCCGCGTGAGGGTTTGCCGGTGGAGTTCTTTGCCACAGAGGTCCATGCCCCCGATTCGTCGGCCCGAGCCACGAGCTTGTACACGAGTCCCGCGGCCGGCGAACCCGAACCGGTGACCACTCGTGTTCCGACACCGTAGGAATCCACGGGGGAGGCGGCGAGAGCCGCGATCGCATATTCGTCGAGATCACTGGTGACCGTGATGGTCGTATCGTGAGCGCCGAGGCGGTCGAGGCCCGCACGGACTTCGCTGGCCTGTTCGACGAGGTCGCCCGAGTCGATGCGCACGCCACCCAGATTCTTCCCGGCCAGTCGGACGGCCGTGGCCAGCGCCTTCTCGACGTCATAGGTATCCAGGAGCAGAGTCGTGTCGGTGCCCAGGGATTTGAGTTGAGCGGCGAAGGCCTCCTGCTCCGAGTCGTGGAGCAGGGTGAAGGAATGAGCTGAAGTGCCGATCGTGCGCAGTCCGTAGCGGAGGCCGGCGGCGAGATTCGATGTCGACGCGAAACCGCCGATGACGGCCGCGCGGGCAGCGGCGACCGCAGCGTGTTCGTTGGTGCGGCGCCCGCCCATCTCCGCGCAGGGCCGATCGCCGGCAGCCTGAGCCATTCGTGAGGCCGCCGAGGCGACTGCGCAGTCGTAGTTCATCGCTGAGAGGATGAGCGTCTCGAGGATGACTCCTTCAGCGAAGGTGGACTCGATCGTCAGCAGCGGGGAGCCGGGGAAGTAGATCTCGCCCTCCGCATACCCGCGGATGCTGCCGGAGAACGAGTAGTCGGCCAGCCAGTCGATGGTTCGCGAATCGACGATCTGCTCACGGCTGAGAAACGAGAGTTCCTCGTCGCCGAAGCGGAAGTCCCGGAGCATCTCGAGGATGCGGCCAGTACCGGCAACGACCCCGTAGCGCCGGCCGGCAGGCAGACTGCGGCCGAAGACTTCAAACAGGCTTCTGCGGTGAGCAGCACCCGATTCCAGCGCTGCCTGGACCATCGTCAATTCGTACTGATCGGTGTAGAAAGCCGTCGAACCGGTCCGTGTGAGATCACTCATAGGCGCGATACTACGTCACGACAGCGTCAGTGTTCTGCCGTAAGGTGGAAACGTGAGCAATCCAACGACTCCAGTTCTGGAGCCGGAGGTCGACATTCGACCGGCGACAGAACAGGCAAAGCCATGGAAGACCGTCGTCTTCAACGACCCCGTCAACCTCATGAGCTACGTCAGCTACGTCTTCGAAGCCTATTTCGGGTATTCGACCGAGAAGGCTGAGTCGCTGATGCTTGAAGTCCATGAGAATGGTCGCAGCGTCGTCGCCACCGGCGGACGTGAAGCCATGGAGAGGGACACTCAAGCCATGCACGAATACGGTTTGTGGGCCGCGTGCCAACCTGAAGCAGGATCCGACTGACATATGGCAGCAATTGACGCACGTGGGGACGATGTCGTCCTCAAACTCGAGGAAAACGAACGATCCCTCATGCTCACCGTCTTCACCGACTTGGCGGCGCTCTTGGCGGAAGACGACAGTGAAGATGGTCGCCCCGATTCGGAGAATTGGGAGGCACGCCTCGGCCTGGTCGATCGCCCGCGCCCTCAAGACCCCGCATTGCTGCGACTCTTCCCGGACGTCGATCCCCTCGATGAAGAACGTTCACAGGAGTTCCGACGCCTCACCGAGTTCGACCTTCAACAGGCGAAGGCACACAACGTGCGCATCGTCCTCAACGGTCTGGCCAAGGGACCTTCGATCGCATTGAACCACGATGAGGTTCTGGCGTGGATGAAGGGACTCAACGATCTGCGCTTGGTCCTTGCCGTTCGCATGGGCATCGACTCAGAGGAAGCCCAAGAGGAGAAATATGCTCACCGGGACGACCTTGACGAGTCCGAAGAGCTCACACTGACCCTGTATGACTTCCTGACCTGGATTCAGGATCGACTCACCACTACCTTGCTCGGCGACCTGCACGCGGACGACGATTCATGAAACTCACCGCCATCGGCACCGCCGGGTCCTTTCCCGGCCCCAACTCGGCCGCCAGCTGCTACCTCATCGAAACCGACGAGGAATCACCGACGCGCATCGTGCTCGACCTCGGCTCCGGGGCACTGGGCCCATTGCAACGTGCAGTCAACACGGATGGGCTGAGCGCGGTCGTGCTCAGCCACCTGCACCCCGATCACTGCATGGACATGACGGGCCTGTACGTCAAGCACTGCTACGACCCGAAGTTCTTCAACGGCAACGTCTCCGACACCGGCTCGATCCGCACCCGGACAAGCGTCCTCGCCCCGGCCGGTGCACAGGAACGGCTGACCCGGGCCTATTACACCGACCCTGGAAAGTCTCCAGTCGCCGCCAGCGGACATGACTCCGACCTCAGTCATGCCTTCGACTTCGCCGACCTCGACCACGGGACCACCCATCAGGTGGGAAGCCTGCAGATCGAAGCCTTCCTCGTCGACCACCCGGTCGAGGCCTATGCGCTGCGGATCACGGACGCAAAGGGCGGCGTGATCACCTACTCCGGTGACAGCGACGAATGCGACAACCTCGTCGAGGCGGCCCGCGGAGCAGACCTGTTCCTCTGCGAGGCCGCCTTCCAGGAAGATCGCGACGTCGCCCGCGGCATCCACCTCACCGGCAAACGGGCTGGACGTGTGGCTCAGGCGGCAGACGTCCAGTCCCTGGTTCTCACCCACATTCCTTCCTGGACGGACTGCTCCATCGTCCGTGGCGAAGCCGCCCGCGAGTTTCGTGGACCGATCGAACTGGCCAAGCCGGGCAACAGCTGGACCGTGTGACGGACCGACCAGAACAGAACAGCACCGACAAACGAAAGAGGCCCACCGTGCGCGCAGACGGACGAAACGCAGACGAACTCCGAGAAGTGACAATCACTCGCAACTGGATCAACACCGCCGAAGGTTCCGCACTGGTGGAATTCGGAAACACCCGCGTACTGGTAGCGGGTTCGTTGACCGCAGGAGTGCCGCGTTGGCTCAAGGGCCAGGGCCGCGGCTGGGTCACCGCAGAATATGCGATGCTGCCCCGCGCCACGGATTCCCGCAACACCCGCGAGTCCGTCAAGGGCAAACTGGGCGGACGCACACATGAGATCTCGCGCCTCATCGGTCGCAGCCTGCGTGCAGTCATCGACCTCGAAAAGCTCGGCGAGAACACCCTTGTGCTCGACTGCGATGTCCTCCAAGCAGACGGCGGCACTCGGACTGCCTCGATCACGGGCGCCTACGTCGCACTGGCCGACGCGATCGACAAAGGTCGTTCGACGGGAATCATCCCTGCCGCGAACAACCCGATCAAAGACTCGATCGCCGCGATCAGCGTCGGCATCATCGACGGCGAACCCGTCCTCGACCTGCCCTACGTCGAAGACTCGCGTGCCGACACCGACATGAACGTCGTCATGACCGGCAGTGGACAGTTCGTCGAGGTTCAGGGAACCGCCGAAGGTGCCCCCTTCGACCGTGCGGAACTGGGACAGCTGCTCGACCTCGCCGCCAAAGGCTGCACCGACCTGACCCGCATCCAGACTGAGGTGCTGGGCAAATGACCACCTTCGTGCTGGCCACCCACAACGAGGGGAAGAGGCGCGAGCTCCTCGCGATCCTCCTCCCCGCGCTGGGGGAGAACACCCACGTTATGACAGCCGCCGAGGCGGGCCTCGGCGATATCCCGGAAACCGGGGTCACGTTCGCAGAGAACGCACTGCTGAAGGCCCGTGCCGCGGCGCAGGCCACCGGTCACACCTCCATTGCCGATGATTCGGGGATCGCAGTCGACGTCCTGGGCGGAGCACCGGGAATTTTCTCCGCGAGGTGGGCAGGAAGGCACGGAGACGATCGGGCCAACCTCGAACTTCTGCTCGCTCAGCTCTCGGACATTTCGAGCGAACATCGCGGGGCGCAGTTCCGTTGCGCTGCCGCAGCGGTGACCTCGGACGGCCGCGAATTCTCGGCTGAAGGAGTCATGCCAGGGCGTCTGGCCACGAGTCCGTCGGGAGAACACGGGTTCGGCTATGACCCGATCTTCATCCCCGACGGAGGTGACATCAGTGCCGCGCGGATGACACCGGAGGAGAAGAACTCCCGGTCACACCGGAGAGTCGCCTTCGACAAGCTCGCCGCAGTCCTCGCCGCACAGACAGGTCTCTGAAAGCAGCGCCCCGTGCTCCGGACTAGTACTGGAGAGGACCCGGATAGCTTCCGGGTCCACCTCATTCGTTCTTTTCCACGATATGAGCACTGACGCCTCGCCTGGTGAGAACTTCGGCTAAACTGACGAGGCCGGTGCACGCCTGTGCAATGACCGGCCTGAGAAGACGAATGAGCCAGTGTGGGCTCGTGAAAATGGGAGAGCGATGAAGACTCCACGTGTCGGTTCGTGGATGGCAGCCCTGGCTGCCTCGAGCCTGATCCTGACAGGTTGCTCGGCGGGAGCCTCGGACTCCGGCGAGGAGGCGAAGAATGACTCGATGACGATCGCGTTCACCGCTGAACCGGTCAACCTCGACTTCACCTCCACCTCGGGTGTGGCCATCCCCGAGGCTCTGATGGAAAACGTCTACGAATCACTCGTCCGCGTCGACGGTGAGGGAGAGATCCAACCGGGACTGGCTCAGGACTGGGACGTGTCGAAAGACCGCAAGACCTACACCTTCCATCTGCAGAAGGGCGTGAAGTTCTCCAACGGTGCAGACCTCACGAGCGAGGACGTGAAGTTCTCCTATGAGCGGGTGCAGGACGAGTGGAAGAACGCCCTGAAGTCCAAGATGGACATCGTCGACTCAATCGAGACCCCTGATGACCTCACCGTGGAGATCGCGCTCAAAAAACCCTCCAACACGTGGCTGTTCAACATGACCAGCCTCGTCGGTGCGGTCTTCGACACCGAAGGCACCGACGACCTGGCCAACGAAGCCATCGGCACAGGGCCCTTCGCGATCGAGAAATTCACCCGCGGACAGTCGATCGACTTCGCAGCCCGGGATGACTACTGGGGCGAGAAACCAGCCGTCAAGAACGTCCAATTCAAATACTTCCAAGATGCGGTATCGGCCTCGAACGCTCTGAAATCCGGAGAGATCGACGTCGTCTCCAACCTCCAGGCTCCCGAACTGGCCGGAGAGTTCCAGGGCAAGGAATACCAGATCATCTCCGGCACCACGAACGGTGAAGTCGTGCTCTCGATGAACAATGCGCAGGGTATCTTCAAAGACAAGAAGGCCCGCGAGGCCGTCATGCATGCCATCGATCGCAAGGCTGTCCTCGACACCGCATGGGCCGGCTATGGAGAGCTCATCGGTTCAATGGTCCCGCCGACAGACCCGTACTACGAGGATCTGACCGGAGTCTGGGACTTCGACCCGCAGAAGGCCAAGGACCTCATCAGGGACGCCGGTATCGAAGGGGAGACGTTCGCCTTCACCGTGCCGAACCTGCCGTATGCGAAGGCGATCTCCGAGATCGTGTCTGCACAGCTGGAAGAGGTCGGACTCAAGGCCGACATCGAGACGCAGGAATTCCCGGCCGTCTGGCTGGACAAGACATTCACCGAGCACAAGTTCGACATGTCAGTGATCAACCATGCCGAACCTCGCGACATCCTCACCGTCTTCTCCAACGACTACTACATCGGCTACGACGATTCGAAGATCAAGAAGATCGCAGAGAAGGCCGACACCGGCACGGAAAAGGAATACGTCTCAGGGATGAAGGAGATCGCGAAGACGATCACCGAGGACGCAGCCTCGGACTTCCTGTTCCTGTTCCCCAACCTGGTCATCGCGAAATCCGACGTCGCTGGAATCCCTGCCAACAGGGTCTCCGATGCATTCCGGATCGCGGATCTGAGCTGGAACTGAAGACCCCTCACCCATGATCACCTATGTGGCCAACCGTGCGATCCAGTTCGTTCTGGCACTGATCGTCGCCTCGGTGGTGGTCTTCGCGCTCATGAGCCTCCTGCCCGGCAACGCCGCACAGGTCGCGCTGGGGACGAACGCCACACCTGAGGCCGTGGCGGCGCTGGAAGCCCAGTACGGACTCGATCAGCCGCCCCTCATCCGATACTTCAATTGGGTCGTGGGCATGCTCACCGGCAACTTCGGAACCTCGTATGTGACTGGGGCCGCGATCACCCCGGTCATCGTCGGCAGCGTGCAGGTCACCGGCATCCTCGTCATTGCCGCGATCATCCTGGCGATCATCATCGCGGTCCCGTTGGGTACCTTCGCTGCACTGGAACAGCGCAACTGGATCGGAGTCACGATCTCTGCCCTGAGCCAGATCGGCATCGCCGTGCCGAACTTCCTCGCCGCCATCATCCTCGTCATCGTCTTCTCCCTGACTCTGGGCTGGTTCCCTTCCCAGGGGTGGATGGCCCCGGTCGAGGGACTGGGCGGGTTCCTCAGCCGACTCGTGCTGCCTGTGGTGTCCCTGGCGCTCGTTCAAGCCGCGATCCTCACCCGATACGTGCGATCGGCGGTCCTCGATGTCATGCGCGAGGACTACATCCGCACCGCCCGGGCCAAGGGGCTGACTCGAACCAAGGCGCTCTTCGTCCATGGTCTGCGCAACGCTGCCATCCCCGTCATCACCGTGGCCGGGGTACAGCTCGCGACGCTCCTCGTCGGTGCCGTCATCATCGAACAGATCTTCGTCATCCCCGGCATCGGGTCCGCACTTGTGCGTGCTGTGGCCAACCGTGATCTCGTCACGGTCCAGGGCGTCGTCATGGTCCTCGTATTCCTCGTGCTCATCATCAACCTCATCGTCGACGTGCTCGTGCCCGTCGTCGACCCCCGGATCAGGAACGCATCATGAGTGAGAACCCGAGCATCACGTCGGCGGGAGGAACCACAACGGATCATCGCAGACGCACGAAGCTGCGGCTCAATGCCTCGATGGTCATCGGTGCCGTCCTCATCCTCCTCATCGTCGCCCTCGCGCTCGTGTCCTTCGTCTGGACCCCCTACGATCCCAGTGCCGTGGACCCGGTGGCACGGCTGCAGTCCTCGAGCCCCGAGCACCTGCTCGGCACCGACAAATTCGGCCGCGACACCCTGACCTGGATCATGTACGGCGCTCGGATCACGCTGATGGTCGGGATCGTGGCCGTGGGCATTGCGGTGCTCATCGGCACTCCCATCGGCATCATCGCCGCAGTCTTCGCCCAGTATCCGTGGGGTGTATGGCTGAGCGCGGTGATCATGCGCGCCAACGACATCCTGCTCGCGTTCCCCGCACTGCTGCTGGCAATCGTCTTCGCCGCCGTCTTCTCGCCGGGGACCGGGCCGGCCATGGTGGCCGTGGGAATCGCTGCGATCCCCGGGTTCGCCCGCGTCGCCCGCTCGGGCACGATGCAGGTCCTCGGCTCCGAATATGTGCGCGCGGCCAAGGCCTCGAACCGGAGTGCTCCGGCGATCGCCATCGTCCACGTTCTGCCCAACATCGCCAGCATGGTCATCGTGCAGGCCTCCGTGGCTTTCGCGATCTCGGTCCTCGCCGAGGCGGGTCTGTCCTTCTTGGGGCTGGGCACACAGGCGCCGGTGCCCTCCTGGGGTCGGATGCTCCAGGAGTCCCAGCAGTTCCTGTCCACCCAGCCCGAACTGGCACTGTGGCCAGGCCTGTTCATCGCCCTCGCCGTGCTCGGCTTCAACCTCTTCGGCGATGGACTCCGCGACCGATTCGACCCGAAGATGGAGGCCCGCGGCAATGTCTGAGAACCTGCTCGAGGTCCGTGACCTCACCATCACCCCAGCCGGCGCCGAGGCTCCTGTTCTCCACGATGTGTCACTGAGCCTCTCTCCTGGTGAGAGGGTCGGACTGATCGGAGAATCAGGATCAGGGAAGTCCCTGACCGCCCAGGCCGTGATGGGACTGCTGCCCGAAGAGCTGCGATCCGACGGCACCGTGTCCCTGCAGGGCTTTGCCGGAAACATCCTGGAGGCGAAGGAGAAGACCTTGGCCCGGATGCGTTCCGACCTCGTCTCCATGGTGTTCCAGGAGCCGATGAGCGCACTCAACCCGCTGATGCGCATCGGGGACCAGATCGCCGAGGTGCTGCGCATCCATGGCGACGTGGCCCGCCGCGATATTCCTGGTCGAGTTCTCGACCTGCTGACCAGCGTGCACATGCCCGCCCCGGAAAGTGCCCGCTACGCCTATCCGCACCAGATGTCGGGCGGACAGCGACAGCGCGTGATGTTGGCCATCGCCCTGGCGAACTCGCCCCGGCTGCTGATCTGCGACGAGCCGACGACGGCTCTCGACGTCACCGTGCAGAAGCACATGCTCGAACTCATCGCCGAACGGGTCTCCGCTGTCCAGGCGGGACTGCTGTTCATCACCCACGACCTGGCCGTCGTCGCCGAGGTGTGTGAGCGTGTCATCGTCATGTACGCCGGACGCATCGTCGAGACCGGCAGCGTCAAGCAGATCTTCACGGATCCTCAGCACGAATACACGCGCGGACTGCTGGCCTCCTCCGACTTAGAGGCCACCGACGCTCACGGAAAGCTCTTCTCACTCAAGACGGCACGCTCATATGCAGGGCCGATCGACGAGGCAGAGCGGGCAGCTGCAACTGGGCCGGTTGTCGCAGATGAGCCGGGCGATGTGCGAGTGCCGACAGATGTGCGAGAACCAGTTCCCACCTCGGCGGGGGAAGCACACGAGGCAGTCCATTCCCCACCGCTCATCGACGTCAGCGGAGTCTCGAAGCACTTCCGCTCCGGCGGATTGCTGCTGCGCAGACGGTCTCCGGTCCGCGCACTCGACGACATCAGCTTCAGCGTCGCGTCTGGGCAGCGCTTGGGAATCGTGGGGGAGTCGGGGTCGGGAAAATCGACCATACTCAACATTCTCTCAGGACTCGACCGACCCACCTCTGGGCATGTGAGGGTCGGCGACATCCGGGTCGAGTCCGCGAGCTCATCGGCACTGCGGACGCTGCGCGAGGATCTGCAGATCGTCTTCCAAGACCCCTTCGCCTCACTTGACCCTCGCATGCGGGTCGAAGATATCGTCTCCGAACCCCTGATCGCACGCGGTATGGCACGGGACGAACGACTGAGCCGGGTGCAAGAGATGCTGCTGGCCGTCGATCTCGACACGAAGGCCATGCGACGCTACCCACACCAATTCTCCGGCGGACAGCGACAGCGGATCTCGATCGCCAGGGCGCTGGTGACCAGGCCCCAGATCCTTGTCGCCGACGAACCCGTCTCCGCCCTCGACGTGTCCGTGCGCGCCCAGGTCCTCAACTTACTCACCGACCTAGTCGATGACTACGCGCTGACCCTGCTCTTCGTCTCCCACGACCTCGGCGTCGTCAAACACCTGTGCTCCGATGTCATCGTCATGAAGGACGGACACATCGTCGAATCCGGGTCGACGGAGGACATCTACGCCCACCCACGTGAGGATTACACCCGGAGCCTCATCGCGGCCACCCCCAGCCTGGCCGGAGCGCTCGCCTCAGTACCCTGAGCCCGACGCTGCGCAATGAACTCAGCAGATGCAACAGAAGAAAGGACGGCAGATGAGCCACACCACGCTTGCCGACCACAGCGCAGAAGCCCTGACCAGCGGCTACGCTTCAGGAGACGTTGACCCACTCGAGGTCTTCACAGCAGTCGTGGAGAGGATGGACGAATGCGAACCCGTCATCAACGCTCTCCACCACCGAGACGATGACCGTTCTCATGCTGCTGCGAACGCCAGCGCTGTTCGCTGGCGAGAAGGCCGAGCACTCGGCCCCCTCGACGGAGTCCCGGTCACGATCAAGGAGAACGTCGCACGCAGGGGAGTGCCGATGCCCAGCGGCCACGCCTGGTCGCAAGTACCGGTGTCGACGCACGACGCTCCGATCACCCAACGCCTCGAGGAGGCCGGAGCGGTCATCGTCGGATCAACGACGATGCCCGACTGGGGCATGCTCTCATCCGGAGTCTCCTCTCTGCACGGCATCACTCGCTCGCCCCTGGATCCGAACCTGACCACCGGCGGATCGAGCGCGGGCGCCGGTGCCGCCGCAGCTGCCGGCTACGGTCCCATCCACATCGGGTCCGATATCGGCGGATCGATCCGCCTGCCCTGTACCTGGATGGGGCTGGCCGGCCTCAAACCCAGCTTCGGCCGGGTCCCGCTCGACGCCCCGTACATGGGCCGATGTGCCGGGCCGCTGGCCAGGACGATGGCCGACGTCAAGGCCGCGATGGACATCATCTCCGCACCCGACGACCGTGACTACTCGAGCCTGCCCCCTTCTGATGGTCAGAGCCCCGAGCGAACCGTGTTCGACCCGAAGGGGCTGAGGGTCGGTCTCCAGCTCGATGCCGGATGCGGAGAATCCGTCAACCCGGAAATCGCTTCGGCCATCGCCGAGGCTGCCGATCGTTTCGCACAAGCCGGCGCGATCGTCGACACCCTCGCCCCGTTCATCGATGATGAGCTGCTGAGAGATATGGACCTGTTCTGGCGTGTGCGCTCGTGGGGCGACCTGCGCGCCCTCCCCGTGGCAGAACAGGCACTCATCCTGCCCTACATCCAGCAATGGGCCCAGGGCGGGGCCGATGTCACCGGGCTCAGGCTGATGGAGTGCTATCACAGCGTGCAGGAGATCCGACGTCGCAGCGTGGCAGCCACAGCAGGCTACGACCTGGTCATCTCTCCGGTCTCACCGGACGCAGCATTCCCAGCCGAACAGCCCATGCCCTACCCGAAGGTCCACGAACCCATGGGGCATATCGGCTTCACCATGCCCTACAACATGTCAGAGCAGCCGGCAGGCACCGTCCTGGCCGGCTACACCAAGGATGGTCGGACCATCGGCGCCCAGATCTCGGGACGCCGCTTCGCCGACGAACTCGTGATGGCGGCCGGGTCCTGGTTCGAACAGGCAGCAGGAATTGCCGCACCTGTGCGGGCCACGATGAGCTGAGAACGCCAACGGAAGGAGGGCCTGGGTTCATCACAACCCGGGCCCTCCTTCACTTCGCTTGCGCGCAGAGGTGGGACCACCTCGGCGAGGTCAGCGACGAACGTCGTCGACGGCTGGAATCAGAAGTCGAAGAACTCGACCGAGAGCTTGTCGCCATCGATTTTCACTGTGCCGGAGACGGACAGCGGGTTGCCGTTGGAGAAGTACGACGAACCGGCCTTCTTGCCCTGCACGCTGAAGTCGAACTTGCCCGGCTTCTTGGTGAAGAACGAGCCGGAGTTCGTGTCACCCGATCCGAAGCTCGCATCAACCTGGGGCATGTCCTTCATGTTCCACTTGGCGGTGTTCTTCTTCGCCAGATCGGCCAGCTTCTTATCTGAGCCGCCGACAGGGATCTCAGTGGGATCGAACTTGATGAACTTGCACTTGGGTTTGATGTCCTTGTTGTCGAAGCACTTCTTGAGCTCCTTCTCGACCTGTTTCTGAACTTCCTTCTGGAAGGCGCTCGTCGGTGCAAGATCAAGATTGAGCGTCATCGGAGACACCTCATCATTGTTCGGCTTCTCACCCGGAGCAAAGGCCTGAGGGAAGTTCACCGCTGCGGTGTCCTTGGCCTCTCCGACCCATTTGCTCTTGGGGATCTGGAAGTCATAGTTGCCCGGATACACTGCGAAGGACGTGGTGCCCGGCTCCGCCTTGTAATCCTTGCCGTTGACGCTGAGACCATCGGTGCCCGGAATGTCGAGTGAGATCACGTTGAGCGCAGGGCCCGTCAGGGTCCATCTGTCGAAGAACAGATCCTGCTTGCCGTCCTTCTTCGCCTTCAGCTCGACGTTGTACTTGGTGCCGTCGAGATCGTAGGAGACGACGACTGTGCCCTTCTCGTCTTTGACCTTCGAGGACTCGACCTTCGCATTCTCGACCTTCGTCGAGGACGCATCGGTGAACTCCTTGGACAGGAGGTCCAGGTTCGTTCCTTCCGGACGAGGCGAGGGCGCGATCTTCTCAGCTGCAGCGAAGTCACCCTTGCTCAGCGCGGACACGTAGTCTTCGGCAACCTTGTCGGGTCCGTAGTTGTTCTTGTTGACCGTGTTGACGACGAGGAAACCGACGAGGACGAGAATGATGACGAGAGCCACCGCACCCAGAGCGATGAAGAGCGGCATCCTGCTCTTCTTCTCGGGGCGGGCATCGGCACGGGTCGCGGTCGCTGCAGAACCGGCGAAGCCTGGAGCCGGCGCTGGCTGGGGGATCGCCTGTGACTGGCCCGGGCCTGAGCCAGTCCGATGCCCATCGGATCCCGAGACGGTCTGGTATTGCCCGGGTTGACCAGGCGCTTGCTGACCCGGCTGTCCCTGCTGACCTTGCTGGTAGGGGCCACCTGGGTAGGGTGCGCCGCCCTGGTGCTGACCGCCCTGGTACTGACCCGGCTGCTGCTGGCCGCCATACTGTTGGCCGCCGGTGTAGTTTGGGGCCTGGTTCGAGCTGGCCTGCTGCACCTCGGGGCGCGGCGGTTGGTTCTGCTCAGGTGGGTTCGGCTGGGCCGGCTGATTGCTGTGGCCCTGATCGTTCGCGGCGAACGGAGGGGCCTGATCGTCGCGGTAGGACGGAGCTTGTTCGGATCCGCTGGCTGGTGCCTGCGGGCCTGAGCTGCTTGAGTCCACCGAATCATCAGTAGTGTTGCTCGCCGACGTCTCCGCACCGGGTCCCGTTCTGTTGTTCTCGGGAGGGTTCATGGGAGGTGGCGGGAAATTCGGTTCGTCGTTCCCGTTGCTCATCGTTGGCTGCATCCTTCGTGTCTACAAGCGTGTCCTGGCGCAATTGTACTTCCCACAGAAGAGAATCGCGTGGTCAATACCAGGAAGCGAGCACCGTGTCAGCGAAAATGGGAGAGATGCACACTTCTCCTCACCCCCGAACCCATCGCCATCCAGTCCTGCTGGGCCTGCTGGAGGCACTGCGAATCGACCTCATCGCCGTCCCCGCGGCCTTCGTCATCGCCACTGTCTTCTGGATCATCGGACTCGGCTCGCAGCTGCCGTATTCGATCATTCCCGAGTGGGCATTCGCCATGTGGGGCATCGCGCACGGCCTGAGCGTGTCCACGTTGGGCTTTGACTTCTCGCTGGCACCGAGCCTGATCACACTGGGCCTGTGGTTCTTCTTCGCCGCCGGGGCCAAACGCCTGGTCGCCGGCTTCACAGAAGCAGAGCCAGAGGACAGCGACATCATGGAGCCTTCATGGTGGAAGCAGATGCTCCTCGCCTTGGGGACCTACATCATTGCCTATGCCGTCCCGCTGTTCGCTCTGACCCTTCTTGTGGGGGAGGGAACCCTGACACCAGGGGGCCTCCTCCGGCTGATTCTCATGCTGCTGTCCGCCTCTGCGGCCGGATATATGTGGGTTCGCGGTGTCGACGATATCCCGCGATTGCACAATCTCGACAGCGATGCTTGGGTTGCCGGTGCGCAACTGGTCAAGCGGCTACTCTGGGGTGCGGCATTCCTGTCGGTGCTCGTCATCGCCACCGGCATCGTACTGAGGTGGAACGAATTGGCCCAGTCACTGCAGATCTACAGCTCACCGCTGTCTGCAGGTGTGGGCCTGCTGATCATTCAGATTCTCTTCGCCCCAGGAATCTTCTACGCCTCGCTGTCCTGGATCGCAGGCACTGGAGTGAGCGTGGGCGACGGGGCACTGAGTTCGGTATTCCAGACTGCGGCCGGACCGATTCCGCACGTCCCGGTGCTCCAGCTGCTCGTCGGTGATTATCCGGCGTGGACGAACGCGGCACCGGTGCTGCTCGTTCTGTTGGGAGTCCTCAGCGTCATCCTCGGTCGCGATCATGCCCGTCTGGTGATGATGGGTTCGTGGGCAGGGCTGGTCACTGCGGCGATCAAATGCTTCGTCGTGCTTCAGGTCCTCGCGCTCTTCGCGCGAGGGGCCATGGGCCCGTTGGGTCTGTCTGCGTTCGGGCCCTCGGCGCTGACGTCTGCGCTGGTCATCACTGCATGGCTCACGGTGGGGATGGCTGGAGGCCTGCTCCTGACCAGGCTCTCGGACATGCAGACCGGGTCCGGATCTTCCGGCGATCGGGACGGTTTCGATGAAGACGAGGAACCCTTCGGTCGCATCGCCGATGAACGACACGCCGATTATTGGGACGAGGACTGAGCCGAATCAACGGCCTCTCGGCCGAGGATGTCCTACTTTGTGCCGGGCAGGTCCAGGTCCTGGCCGGTGATCTGCTTGAACCAGTCGCCGAGGCCGGTCTGATATTCCGTCGTGCAGGAGAGCTGCGCCTGCTGTGTGATGGCATCGCGCACGCACTCTTCATACTTCGACTGGACGGGCCAGAGGACGACGGACGACATCGTCGAGAAGATGAGGTAGATGGCGAGCAATCCGCCTAGGATCCCAAGCGACATATTGCGCTTCTGCTTCGCCTTGACCACGGCGATGATGTAACGGATCGACCAGACGACGGCGGCAATGGCGAAGGCGATCGCCGCAACCTTGAACGGCAGCGGATACGTGAACGTCAGGACCGAGGCGAGGATCAGCAGGATCAGGACTAGGCCGTGTCGAGCGGGCGCGGCCTGCTTCTCCTCTTCGGGAGTGGGCGCGCTTTTCTCTTCAGTATTGTTTGGTGACGTCACAGCAATAGTTTGTCATAGTCCACTGACAAAAACCTTGGCGGCCACCGGAGTCCGCATTCTGATGCTGTGACCGACAGCCGATGATTCAAACGTTAGAATGGGTCTGTGCGCATCGTTCTTCTGGCATCCGGCTCGGGTACCCTCACACAGGCAGTCATCGACGCCTTCGCCACATCGGGTCGTGGGGTTGAGATAGTCGGAGTCGGTTCCGACTCACAGACGGCGGGTGTTCTCGACCGGGCGAAAGCGCATTCGGTCCCCACCTTCGTCGTGGCACCCAAGGACTGCGCGAGCCGTGAGGATTGGAATCTCCGCCTGCGGGATGCTGTGGCAGACCTGTCACCCGACTGGGTGGTCTCGGCCGGTTTCATGCGGATCCTCGGGTCCTCGTTCATCGCGGCCTTTCGCGATCGCATCATCAACACACATCCGGCCCTGCTGCCGGCCTTCCCCGGCGCCCACGGTGTCCGTGATGCCCTCGCCCACGGTGTGCGCATCACCGGCGGCACCATCCACCTCGTTGACTCCGGGGTCGATACGGGTCCGATCATCACCCAGTTCGCTGTTCCCATCAGCGACGAAGACACCGAAGATACGGTGCACGAACGCATCAAGACTCAGGAGCGGTCGGAACTTGTCCGCCTCCTGACCCACCTCGTCCATCACGACCTCGTCATCGATGGACGGCATGTCAGCGGATATGCCACCTCGGCGTCTTCGTCCTGACCTACTCACCAACCGCACGAAACGGCAATCGAGCCTTCAAGGAGGACTTGTGACAGGAACCCGCGCGATCAAGAGAGCGCTCGTCAGCGTCTACGACAAATCGGGATTGGAGGACCTGGCCCGCGGACTGCAAGCCGCCGGAGTGCAGATCGTGTCCACCGGTTCGACAGCAGCGAAGATCGCCGAGGCGGGCGCTGCAGTCACGAAGGTCGAAGACCTGACAGGGTTCCCAGAATGCCTCGAAGGCCGAGTCAAGACCCTGCACCCGCGGGTCCACGCCGGCATCCTCGCCGATTCGCGCAAGCCGGATCATATGAGCCAGCTCGATGAGCTCGAGATCGAACCCTTCGAGCTCGTCATCGTCAACCTCTACCCCTTCGCCGAGACCGTGGCCAGCGGCGCCGACTTCGACGACTGCGTAGAGCAGATCGACATCGGTGGCCCCTCCATGGTGCGGGCTGCGGCGAAGAACCACCCGAGCGTGTCCGTCATCACCGATCCCAGCGATTACCCCGCCGTCATCGAAGCGGCACAGGGCCAGGGCTTCGACCTTGACGCCAGGCGCGGGTTCGCCGCTCGAGCATTTGCTCACACCGCGGCCTATGACACGGCCGTGGCCTCCTGGTTCGCCGCCGAACTCACTTCCGGTGCAGAAGAAGCGGGAACCGACGAAGCGGCCGCGGCTGCCGGCCAGCCAGCCTTCGCCGGAGTGACGGGGGAGAAGCTGAGGGACCTGCGCTACGGCGAGAACCCCCACCAGGCAGCGGCGGTGTACTCCGACGGAACCCGTGGAATCGCCGGTGCGAAACTCCTCGGCGGCAAGGCGATGTCCTACAACAACTACACGGACACCGATGCTGCCATTCGCGCGGCCTTCGACTTCGACCGTCCGGCTGTGGCAATCATCAAGCACGCCAACCCCTGTGGGATCGCTGTGGCCGATACGGCAGCCGCCGCACACAAGGCAGCCCACGAATGCGACTCTCTGTCCGCCTACGGCGGCGTCATCGCGACCAACCGTGAGGTCGACGCCGAACTGGCCGCTTCGATCAAGCCGATCTTCACTGAGTGCCTGGCCGCCCCCTCATTCTCGCCCGAAGCCCTGGAGCTTTTGTCGGGCAAGAAGAACCTGCGCCTGCTTGAACTCGGCGACGTCGACTTCGCACCCTCGGAGATCAAGCCGATCACCGGCGGGTTCCTCGTCCAAGACCGCGATGCATTCCAGGCCGACGGCGATGCTGCGGAGAACTGGACACTGGCCGCAGGCACTGCCGCTACCGCCGAGGTTCTGGCCGACCTGGAATTCGCCTGGAAGGCCTGCCGTGCAGTGAAGTCCAATGCCATTCTCGTGGCCAAGGACGGTGCGTCCGTGGGCGTGGGGATGGGCCAGGTCAACCGGGTCGATTCCGCGAAGCTGGCCGTTGAACGTGCCGGTGAGGAGCGAGCGACCGGGGCCGTGGCCGCCTCGGACGCCTTCTTCCCGTTCGCAGACGGACTGCAGATCCTCATCGATGCCGGCATCAGCGCGGTTGTGCAGCCCGGTGGTTCGATCCGCGATGATGAGGTCGTCGAAGCGGCTGAGAAGGCGGGGATCACCATGTACCTGACCGGGAGCCGCCATTTCTTCCACTGAGAAGGGGAGGGCCCACCCACGCCATGCCAGGCGTGGGCGCGGCCCGATCGCCAAACGCTGGATCTATTGGAAACGGCGCTACGCAAACCCTGTACTCCGCGACTGGGTGCTATTGGCATGCCTGCTGGGAATCCTGATTGCAGCCGCATGCACCATCATCGATTTCCGACTCGGTGCGATCGTTTTGGCTGTCGTGCCGGCAGGGCTGGCGATGATGCGTGCGATGCCGGAGCCGTGGGAAGAGGTCTGGACCAACCGGTCGAAGAGCGTCGACATTGGAACCGGGCTGTTTTTCGCCGTGGTTCTCGTGGCATTGGCGTTCGTAGTTCCGGAGTCACGCTGAACCTGCCGGAAGCCGAACCACAGTCTTTTTGTGCATTTGCTGAGAAGCGGGAAGATTCGGTTACACCCGCGTCCGATAAGTGGCAGGGTGATTGGTGTAAGAAGGTTCGCAAGAACCTTTTCCATTGAAGGGAGACAGTATGGGACTCGACGATCTTACAAACAAAGCCAAGGACGCCATGAACAGCGACAAGGGTGAAGAGTTCAGCGATAAGGGTCTTGATAAGGCTACTGACTTCGCCAATGACAAGACCGGCGGCAAGTTCGACGACCAGATCAACAAGGGTCGCGACGGAGTCGACGGAAAAATTGGCAACGACTGATTTTTGAATCCATCGCCGCGTCCGGCATGGAAAAGCGCCGAGGTGAAATTATTTTCACCTCGGCGCTTCATTTATGTCTCCAGGTCCGTGCCCGGTTGTCAGCCGAGCTTTTCGATGGGGGCGTAGCGCAGCAAGAGTCGTTTCGTGCCCAGGGAGCCGAAGTCGACGACGGCCACTGTCTTATCGCCGACACCTTTGACCTCTGTCACGGTTCCAAGACCGAAGGACTCATGTGAGACCTTCTCGCCCACCGATACGGTGATGACCTCTCGGTTGGGTCGAATCCGATTCGGGAAACCGGCCACAGGCGACGAAGAGTTCGCAGAGCTTGAGCGCGAGCGAGACGAAGAGCCGGATCCGCGTGAGGAACCGAACCCGCCGCCGCGCGAGCCGCTGTAGCCGCCGAGGCTTCCCCCGCCATAGCCGCCGGAAGAGAATCCGCCGCCGCTGGATGAGAAGGTGCCGGTGTTCTCCCATTCGATGAGGCTCTCGGGAATTTCAGAGAGGAACCGGCTCGGCGGGTTGTACTGCGGCTGTCCCCACATGCTGCGAGTCTCCGCCCGAGTCACGATCAGGCGCTGTCGAGCCCGGGTCAGACCCACATAGGCCAGACGACGCTCCTCTGAGAGCTCATTGGGATTCTCGAAGGAACGAGCGTGCGGGAAGCCACCGTCTTCGAGGCCGGTGAGGAATACGACCGGGAACTCCAGGCCCTTCGCCGTGTGCAGGGTCATGAGCGTGACCTGACCGAGTTCGGCATCAGGGATCTGATCCGTGTCCGAGGCCAGCGCCACCTGCTCGAGGAAGGCCTCGATCGAGGAACCGCCCGACGTGGGAGACTCCTCATCTTCAGCCTCAGGAACAGCCTCGACCTCAGGAGCAACCTCAGCCTCAGTCTCCGCCTGCGCTTCAGTCTCCGCCTGTGGTTCCCCCTCGGGCTCATCGTCGTCATCGCCGGTGCCGGCCATGGCCTGTGTGGCGACGAAGTCCTCGGCCACGGCCACGAGTTCGGCGAGGTTATCAACACGCGATTCGTCCTGCGGGTCTGTGCTCTTCTGCAACGACTCAAGGTAGCCGCTCTGCTCGAGAATCGCCTCGATGACCCGCGACAGTGGAGCCGCTTCGGCAATGGCTGCCAGATCTCGCATGAGATCGTAGAACTTCGACACGGAGGCCTTTGCCCGGGCGGACAGATGGACTATCTCATCAAGGCGTCCCAGCGCCGTGTAGAAGCTGATGCCCTCACGGTCGGCGAAGTCAGCGACGATGCCCTCGGTGCGATCACCGATGGCCCGCTTGGGAACGTTGAGGATGCGCCGCAGATTCACATCGTCATCCGGATTGGCGACTACACGTAGATATGCGAGAGCGTCCTTGATCTCCTTACGTTCGTAGAACCGTGTGCCGCCGACGACCTTATAGGGAATGCCCGAGCGGACCAGAGCATCCTCAATGGCACGGGACTGAGCATTGGTGCGGTAGAAGACCGCGAAGTCACCATATGTGTACTTCTCATTGTCGATGAGCTCGTCGACACGGTCGACGATGAAGCGAGCTTCGGACTGCTCATTCTCCGCCACCCAGCCGACGATGGATTCGCCCGTGCCCTCTGAGGTCCACAGTTTCTTGTCCTTGCGGTCCTGATTGTTCGAGATGACAGCGTTGGCAGCATCGAGGATGTTCTGCGTGGAGCGATAGTTCTGCTCCAGCAGAATCGTCTCCGCATCGGGGAAGTCCTTCTCGAACTCCACGATATTGCGCACTGTCGCCCCGCGAAAGGCATAGATCGACTGGTCGGCGTCACCGACGACCGTCAGCTCAGCCCCGGTGGCACCACCGGCGCCGTTGCCGGCGAGAGACTTGATGAGCGCATACTGGGCCGGGTTCGTGTCCTGGTACTCGTCGACGAGGATGTGTCGGAACCGTCGGCGATAGAAGTCGGCGACCTCAGGGAAGGCGCCGAAGAGATGAACGGTCTCAGCAATGAGGTCATCGAAGTCGAAAGCATTGGCCAGGCGCAGGCGAGAGGTGTATCGCCTGAACACATCGGCGAGGACCTCATCGGCGGGATTGTTCGGCCGGGGCATGAAGTCATCGGGCGTCTGCAGGTCGTTCTTGAGATTGGAGATTCTGTGCAGCATCGACCGAGGCGTGTACTTCTTCGTGTCGATTCCCAGTTCCTTCAGGATCTGAGACACGAGCCGTTGAGCATCCTGGGCATCGTAGATCGTGAAGTTGGTCTTCATGCCCAGCACCTTCGCCTCGCGGCGGAGGATCCGTACACAAGAGGAGTGGAAGGTCGAGACCCACATCGCTCGCGATGCCGGACCGACGATGGAGCGCACGCGCTCAGCCATCTCCTTGGCGGCCTTGTTCGTGAACGTGATCGCCAGGACCTCACCGGGATGGGCCCGACCGGTGGCCAGCGCATAGGCGATGCGCCTGGTCAGGACGGTCGTCTTTCCTGATCCGGCGCCCGCCACGATGAGGAGGGGGGAGCCCGTGTGGGCAACGGCCTCACGCTGTCGTGGGTTGAGTCCGGTGACGAGTTCGGCCGCACGTGAGTCGGCTCCCGGAGTGGCTTCTTCGATGTTTTCAGCTGCAGCAGTCATGTCCGGGTCAACGATACCGTCAGCCGCTGACGCAGTGAAAAGTACGGAGCAGATGGGCGAAGAAAGTACGGAGCAGGAAGCCGAGGAGAGTGCAGCGGGGCGAGCAGAGAAAAGGCTCCGCCCCGATCGCGAACAGCGGTGCGAACGGGGCGGAGCCGGCTCAACGAAAGTTGAGATTCGAAGATCAGTGGACGAAGACGGCCACCAACACGTTGATGATCGCTCCAGCGAATACGAGGTGCGCCATCGTCGCCGAAGGGTTCTTCACCGCGGTCGCCACGGTTCCATCGGCGCCGCCTCCAGCGGGTGCGACACCAGCAGTCGAAGATCCGGCAGCGAAGGCCTTCTGCTTCTTGTTGCCGATGAATGCGAAGACGGTGACGAGAATCGCAATCAGGAGTTTGATGCCGATCTTCATGTGGTTGACTTCGCCCGAACCCATCTCAGCGATGGTGAGCAGGAGAAGACCGGTGATCAGCTGAAGATAAGAGCCGTGCAGCATGCCGGGAGCAACTTTGGGAGTGCGAATGAGGGAGAAATACCCACCCACGATGATCGCCATTCCAATGAGGTGCAGAGCAACTAAAATCTCGCGAAGAATTTCCATACGGTTCATCGTAGTGGCATGATGGTGTCTCGTGAGCGCGGGCCCTCAACTGGTGCACGCTGTTCCGCCCTGGTGTAATGGCAGCACGCCGGCCTTTGGAGCCGTGTGGTATAGGTTCGAATCCTATGGGCGGAGCTGGCCCAATCCGACTTGCGAAGGATTCAACAGATGTCGCAGACCAGACCCATCGCCGTCATCGTTCTGGCAGCAGGCCAGGGCACCCGTATGAAGTCAACGCTGCCGAAGGTTCTGCACCCGATCGGCGGACGCTCCCTGCTCCACCACTCCATCGCGGCGGCAGCCGGTGCCACTCCGGAACACCTCGTCGTCGTCGTCAGGCATGAACGCGACCAGCTCATCTCCCATCTCGAGTCCCTGCCGATCAATTCGACGCAGACAGTCCTCATCGCCGATCAGGACGAGGTCCCCGGCACCGGCCGCGCCACCGAATGCGCGCTGACACAGCTGCCAGATGACCTCGACGGTACAGTGGTCGTGACCTACGGCGATGTGCCCCTTCTCACGACTGACACGATCAACAACCTCGTCGAGGTCCACGAGTCCTCCCACAATGCCGTGACGGTCCTCTCTGCCGAAGTCGACGACCCCAATGGGTACGGACGCATCGTCCGCGACGCCTCCGGAGCCTTGCTGCGCATCGTCGAGCAGAAGGACGCCAGCGATGACCAGCGCAGCATTCGAGAGATCAACTCCGGAATCTACGCCTTCGACGCCTCGGCACTGAAGGCCGGTCTCGCGTCACTGACGACGGACAACGCACAGGGTGAGAAATACCTCACCGACGTCATCGGATTCTCCCGTGATGCTGGTCAGTCAGTGGCCGCCACCGCCACCCAAGACCTGTGGCAGGTCGAGGGTGCCAACGACCGTGTGCAGCTGGCCAACCTCGGCAAGGAGCTCAACCGCCGCGTCTGCGAAAAGTGGATGCGTGCAGGCGTATCCATCATCGACCCCGACACGACCTGGATCGACATGGATGTATCCGTGGGCGAAGACGTTACGATCCTTCCCGGAGTCCAGCTGCTCGGTGCCACCGATATCGCCACCGGCGCTGTCGTCGGCCCCGACTCAACGCTCAAGGACACCGAGGTGGGTGCAGGGGCACAGGTTGTGCGCACCCATTCGGAACTCGCCGTTGTGGGAGCCGGCGCCAAGGTCGGACCGTTCGCGTACCTGCGACCTGGGACCAACCTCGGCGAGGATGGAAAGATCGGCACCTTCGTGGAGACGAAGAACGCTGACATCGGACGGGGCGCGAAGGTGCCGCACCTGTCCTACGTCGGCGATGCCGAGATCGGTGAGGGATCCAACATCGGAGCCGCATCGGTCTTCGTCAACTACGACGGTGTCAACAAGCACCGCACCGTCGTCGGAAAGCACGCACGCATGGGCTCGGACAACATGTACGTTGCCCCTGTCACGGTAGGCGACGGCGCCTACTCAGGTGCGAGCACAACTGTGCGCAAAGATGTCCCTGCGGGAGCGCTTGCCATAACCGTGGCGCCACAGCGTAACCTGGAGGGTTGGGTCGTCAGCAACCGCCCCGGTACGCCTGCAGCGCAGGCAGCCGAGGCCGCATCTGAAGGGGAACCGGCAAGTGAATGAAATAACGACGGCGAGCGAAAAGAAGCTCGTCCTGGTCAGCGGGCGCGCGAACAATGAGCTCGCTGAGCAAGTCGCTGAGAACCTGGGGACGGAACTTCTCCCCACTGACATTTACAACTTTGCCAATGGAGAGATCTACGTCCGGTTCTCCGAATCGGTCCGCGGCTGTGACGTCTTCGTCCTCCAGTCGCACTGTGCACCGATCAACGAATGGCTGATGGAGCAGCTCATCATGGTCGACGCACTCAAACGTGCCTCGGCCAAGCGGATCACGGTCATCGCACCGTTCTTCCCCTACGCGAGGCAGGACAAGAAGCATCGCGGACGTGAGCCCATCTCGGCTCGTCTCGTGGCCGATCTGTACAAGACAGCCGGTGCCGATCGCATCATCACCGTGGACCTGCACACTGCGCAGATCCAGGGGTACTTCGACGGACCGGTCGACCACCTCATCGCGATGCCGATCCTCGCCGGCTACGTCAAGGACAAGTACCCGACCGAGCTGGCGGTGGTCTCACCCGACGCCGGCCGCATCAAGGTCGCCGAGAACTGGTCGAACTCCCTGGGTGGAGTGCCGCTGGCATTCATCCACAAGACTCGCGACATCACACGACCGAATGAGACCAAGGCCAACCGTGTCGTCGGTGAGGTCGAGGGCCGAACCTGTGTCCTCGTCGATGACATGATCGACACGGGCGGGACCATCGTCCAGGCCGCCGACGCCTGCATGGCCGCCGGAGCCACCGGAGTCATCGTCGTCTCGACACACGCAGTCTTCTCCGGACCGGCCGTCGAGCGCCTGTCGAACTCCGTGGCGCAGGAAGTCATCGTGACGAACACGCTCCCGCTGACCGAAGACAAGATGTTCGACAAGCTCACCGTGCTCTCGATCGCTCCGCTGATCGCCCGTGCCGTGCACGAGGTCTTCGAAGACGGATCGGTCACCAGCCTCTTCGAGGTCTGAGCCAGAGCCGCAACGCGTCTCCCGAAGCGAACCCCGAGCCGAGAGTCCGGCTCGGGGTTCGCTCTGTCTTATCTGCACCATCACCTGCCGTGGGAACGATCGACGCTCTACACTGGAGACAACCGAGTGGAGGGAACCGTGACGATGTCGTCCCACGATTACAACCGGTACCGGGTGAGCGTCTCCGGCGGCGAGCTGTCCGTCGGCGTCTGGGAACCCGTGGCCTACGGGCCCGGCCGCGTCCCCACGGTGTGCGTCATCCACGGAATCACCTCGAACCATCTGTTCTTCGCCGGGCTGGTCTCCTCACTGCCCGGTGTGCGCATCATCGGCCCCGACCTGCGCGGACGTGCCGACTCTCGTCTGTTGGGGCCGCCGTTCGGCATGAAGGCCCATGCCGAGGACGTCCTCACCGCCATCGAGGCCTTCGCCGAGCCCGGGCCGGTCACACTGGTCGGACATTCTATGGGCGGATTCGTTGCCATGACCCTGGCCGGTATGGGTGCAGGTGCCGATTCCGATGCCGAGGTGGCCGACCGTTTCCACGGACCTGTCCTCATCGACGGAGGACTTCCCCTGCCGGTGCCAGAAGCAGGGGGAGACGTCGACATCGCAGCACCCGATGAGCTCAACGATCAGGATCTTGACACCGACGATCTCATCGCCGCAGTCCTCGGGCCGGCCGCCGAACGGTTGTCGATGTCATTCGCGTCGGTTGAGGAATACCTCGCGTTCTTCGCCGCCCATCCAGCTTTCGTCGATGGTCTCGACAATGTGGCCACGGAGAGCTTCGTCTACGATCTCGCGGCCAAGGACGATCACAGCTTCCAGCCGTCGACGTCCATTGAGGCGATGCAGGCCGACTCGGCGGATATGTACACCGGCGGCGCCTACCGCAACGCACTGGCCCAGATCATGAGCAGTCAGCGGCGTCAGTCCGAGGTGACGTTCCTCTTCGCCGAACGTGACCTCGTTGCCTCCGAGCCGGGTCTCTACCCGCCGGAACTCGTGGCCTCCTACCAGCAGCGCTGGGAAGAGCTGAACGTTGTCGAGGTGCCCGGCACGAACCATTACGACATCCTCCTCACGGAGACCGGCATCGATGCGTGTGCTGAAGCTGTGACCGCCCGACTTGGCGTCACCGACGACAGTGACCTAGAATCATAGGGTTGCCTCGGCGAGGGAAACTCATGTTTCCGTTATCGACGCGGTCCTGACCCACAACACTGACCGGCCCTTCGGAGCCGAATTGAGACAGTGACATTGTGGTTGAAGGCTGTTTCGCCGTGGTGCTTGCAAGATAAGTACACCACGAAGGAGAGAAAATGGCTGACTTCAAACTCATCGCCGAACCCCGCAATGAATTCGGCAAGGGCGCTGCCCGCCGGACCCGCCGTGCAGGTCGCATCCCCGCAGTCGTCTACGGACACGGCGGAGATCCTGTGCACATCTCGATTGACGGCCACGCCACCATGATGGCCCTCAAGCACGCCAACGCCCTCTTCGAGATCGAAAGCACCGATGGTGCCAAGAACGTTCTCGCAATCGCTCGCGACGTGCAGACCGACCCGGTCACCCGTCAGATCGAGCACCTTGACCTGATCATCGTCAAGCGCGGCGAAAAGGTCGAGGTTGACGTTCCTGTTCACATCATCGGCGAAGCCGTTCCCGGCACCATGGTGCAGCAGGAAGAGTCGACGCTCCTCATCAAGGCAGACGCCACCAAGCTGCCTGAGTACATCGAGGTCACCATTGAGGGGCGCGCCGCCGGTGAGCACGTTCTGGCCGGACAGGTCGAAATGGCTTCAGGCGTCGAACTCGCTGCTGATCCCGAACTTCTCGTCGTCAACGTCTCGGAAGAGGCCGAGATGGACACCGAGTCGGATGCAGACGAGACCGACGAAGAGTCGACCGAAGAGTCGGCCGAAGGTGCAGCAGAGGAGAAGTCAGAGGACGAGTGACCTCGACTTCTTCCGTCTGCGCCCAGCTTCTGGGCACAGCCTGAAAAGTGAATTCGGTGGGTCGTTGACGAAACGGCCCACCGAATTCGTTCTGTGAGCACATGTGCTGTCAGGGTTCCTGACAGATCAGGTGTCCTCGAAGAGCGGTGAAGACGAATGAGCGAAGGACGACGATGACGAATGAAGCATGGCTGGTGTTCGGCTTGGGCAATCCTGGCCCCAAATACGAAACGACAAGACACAACATCGGGCAGATGGTCATCGCCGAACTCGCACACCGCATCGGCGTCAACCTGACCCGAACCAAACTGCGTGCCAACGTCGGCACGTCCAGACTGCCGTCAGGCTCGGTTCCCGGAATTCCCGGACCACGCGTGGTGCTGGCAACGTCGACGGGCTATATGAACGAATCGGGAGGACCGGTGAGGCAGCTCGCCGATTTCTACTCGATCGACACCGACCGGATCATTGCCGTCCACGACGATGTGGACATCGCCTTCGACACGATCAAGGCGAAGGTCGGCGGGGGAGAGGGCGGACACAATGGCCTGCGGTCGATGACATCGGCGCTGGGGACGAAGAGCTATCCTCGCATCCGGGCCGGTGTCGGACGGCCCATGGGACGCCAGGACACCGCAGACTACGTGCTCAAACCCTTCTCCAAGGACGAACGCGAAACACTTCCGATCTTCATCTCGGATATCGCAGATGCCGTCGAGATGTACATCGTCGAGGGCCTTGAAAAGGTGCAGCTCAAGTACCACTCGAAGTGACAGCGGCGCTCAGTCGGTGTCACTTCCCGTCGCCGGACCGCTTTTCAGAGGTGGAACGTTTCTCAGAGGTGAGCTTGTTCTGACTCCTGCGATGGATCATCCAAGCGGCGAAGACGCCGCCGGCGAAGCCGAAGAGATGGCCCTGCCAGGAGATCCCATTGGCCTGGGGCAGCATCCCGAAGACCATCGATGCGCCGAAAGTGACGAAGACGAAGAAGCCGATGGCGAAGTAGACGATTTTGCGAAGCATGTCGTCGGTGAACCATGTGCGCACCGCCAGGTAGCCGAAGAATCCGAACACGATGCCGGAGGCGCCGACGATGTGCTGACCGGTCGGCAGCGTCGTCAACCAGGCACCGAGCCCGGATACCACCGCCGTGATGATGGTGACGAGCCAGAACCGACGTGCCCCCTCAACGGCGATGCACAGGCCGAGAATGAGGAACGGGAACGTGTTGGCCGTCAGATGACCGAACCCCGCATGCAGCAGGGGAGACGTCACCACACCGTAGAGGGACAGCGGATTCCACGACTGCAGACTGAACATGTCGAGATTGGCGGGAAGTATGGTGTCGACGATCTCAATGACCCACATGATGGCCAGCAGAACAAGGACTGGGACGAAGCGTGAGAGTCGGTGATCGCGGCTGACAGTGGTCTGCAGGTTGGCGACTTTGGGTGGCTTTGCGGGTGGGTGGCCGCCTGACCTGGGTGGATTGGGGACAGATGAATCGTTGCCGAAGATGTACTGGGATTCTTCAGCGGAGAAACGAGGGGACTGGTCGGAACTCATGTCTCAATTGTCGGTGATGAAGCTTGGAGAACGCCGAAGAACCGGGGCTCGGAGACAATCGTGTCCGTTCCGTTAGTCCCGTTACAGTCCTGAGATCTCCGGTGAATCAGTCCACGGTCGTGCTGCCGATCGGTTCCTTCTCCTCGTCCAAGGCTTCGACGACGATCCGGGAACCAGCGGGAGTGATGTCGGCTGCGGTTTCGAAGCCGGTGCGATCGACGACGGCGGTCTCTTCAAGCTGCTCCTCGTCGTCTCCGCTGAGGATGCGCCAGGCTGCAACCTCGCTGGCTCCGTTCCAACTCATGTGCACTCGCGTGATGCCCTCACTAGGTTCGGACTTCGTCGCGGTTGGCGGAGCTGAGGGGGTTGCCTCCCAGTCGAAGCGGTAGGCCCGGTAGTTTGAACCGCCGGTGAATGTCGCGTCGTAGAGAAGCTTGCCGTCGGAGGTGAATTCCGAGAAGTACGGCTCGGAGCCCCAGCCGATGAACACATTGCCGTTGTCGAGTTCCTGCAGATTGCCCTGACTTCCCGAGGAGCGGTCGTCGGGGGCAGGGTACTCGGTGTCGACAGTGACCTTCTTCTTTCCCTCATCGACGTCGAGGCGCAGCCCTCTGGTATCGCCGAGGCGGGGCGCAGCGTGGTTGTCGAAGAGGGTGATCGTGCCGTCTTCGCGGCGGATGGCGTCGTGCTGCCAGGCGAAGGTCGCGCCGTGACCCATCTCGAAATCGCTGGCCGATCCGCCCAGCACCCAATTCAGATCGGTCGTCTCCCGATCGAGTTGATACATCGCATGGGTGTTGCGGGCGGAGACGAGCAGTGCGTCGCCGTCGTCGTCCTCTGACACCGAATTCAGATGGATGTAGTCGAAGGGCTCCTCCTCGGTGCCTTCGCCATCCTTGATCTTCGACTGCGTCTGGTCGACGGGAACGTCGTCGAGCGATCGCCATTCGACAACGGGATCACCGGATGCGATGTCGACCTCCTGGACCACTCCTTCCCATACCCAGCCGTCCTTCGGGCCGTCGACGGGGCTGAGATCCGTCTGGGTCTTGATATAGGAGAGGAGGAGCATCGTGCCGTCTTCGGTGATCGTCGTTTCGTGCAGATCGGCGGTCTTGTGCGCTAGGTCCCCGCCCATGCCCACCCGTGCTATCTCGTTGTAGCTGTCGTCGAGCATCACCACTTCGCCGGCTGTTTCTGGAGTCTCGGCCAGCCCTTCCCACCAGGTGAGGACAGGTTCGTCCTGGTACTCTTGAACCCGCAGGTCCCACATCTGGCCCGACCCGTGTCGGATCCAGACCGGTTCTCCGGCCGAGTCGAGGATGAGCCCACCGACCCAGGACTTCTCATCATCGGCGGCCTGTCCCTTGGGCGCGAGGAATGTCTTGAGGTCGTTCTCTTCCTCAGGCGGCTGTGAGCTGACGTCGATGTCGATCTTCGGCGGGTTCAAGTCCGGCCTGGTGCTGAAGTCCCAGCGTTCGGGTTGGGGGACTTCCTCTTCGGTGGTGCACCCTGACAGGAGCAGCGTTGCGGCCGCCACAGATGCAAGAAGCGTGCGGTAGGACATGACCCCATCTTCACACGTTTCCACCCAGGAGTGGACGGAGCGCAGTCGCCGCCGTTTCTCGTGTCCGACCCGTGGCCTAGAATTGCAGGGTGCTCAACGGACTCGATCTCACACGCCAGAACTCCACCATCGCTGACCTCGTCTCAGCGTTCAACGCCCCGGAGACGGCAGGTGGAACGATTGATGCGATCCGGGGTCTGTGGCCATCGATCCTGCGCCGAACTCTGGTGTCGGCCGACAACGATCCCACTACCTCGGCGCCGCAGCTCATCGTCACGGCCACCACGCGTGAGGCCGAGGACCTGGCGCGGGCACTGGCGGACTGGGTGTCCGAGGACTCGATCGCGGTCTTCCCCAGTTGGGAGACCCTCCCGCACGAAAAGCTCTCACCCCGGTCTGACACCGTCGGAGCTCGATTGCAGATTCTGCACCGTCTGGCCCACCCCAGCCCGGACCGACACCTGGCTTTCATCATTGTGCCCGTTCGCGCATTCCTCCAACCCCTGGTCAAAGGTCTCGGCGATATCGAGCCGGTGGAATTGGCCGTCGGCGACGAATACGAGATCGATCAGCTCTCCCAACGCCTGACCGAGCTGGCATACTCACGCGTTGACATGGTCTCCCGCCGAGGTGAGTTCGCGGTTCGCGGCGGCATCGTCGACATCTTTCCGCCGACGGAAGACCATGCCTTGCGCATCGAGTTCTTCGGTGACGAGATCGACGAGATTCGCGAGTTCTCCGTCAGCGACCAGAGGTCCATTCCCGCCGAGGAGGACACCCCACCCCTGAAACTCTCGGCACCGCCGTGCCGTGAACTTCTGCTCACCGACTCCATCCGGGAACGTGCGGCCTCGCTGTCACAGACCCTGCCGGCGGCATCGGACATGCTCGACAAGATCGCCGGTGGCGTCGCCGTCGAAGGCATGGAATCACTCTCAGCCGTGCTGGCCGATGGCATGGAGCCGATCATCGCGCTGCTGCCCGAATCCACGAAGATCGTCATCACCGAACCTGAACGGGTGCAGGCCCGGGCCGCCGACCTCGTCGTTACGACGAACGAATTCCTCGAGGCCGCGTGGTCAGGAGCCGCTGCCGGCGGCGATTCCCCGATCGACCTGTCCGCTGCGACATTCCGGACGATGGAAGAGATGGAAGAAGGCGCTCGCCTCATCGGCCTGGCGTGGTGGGAGCTCGGCGGATTCGCCACCGACGAAGAACTCGCCTCACCCACTCAGAATCTGTTCTCCGTTCCGGCTCGCGCGCCGCGAGGATATGCCGGCGACGTGGAAGCGATCCTCGCTGATGTCAAGGAGCTCATCCACGACCGGTGGCGCATCCTCGTGCTCACCGAAGGGCAGGGGCCGGGCCAGCGCATGGTCGAGGTGTTCTCCGAAGCTGGCGTGCCTGCGACCTTCGTCGATGACCCGACGGACATCGACGAGGCCCTGGTGACAGTCACCACTGCCGCGCCGTTCGGCGGCTTCGTCTTCGACGACCTCAAGCTTGCCGTGCTCACCGAAGCCGATGTGCTCGGTCGCGCCGCCTCCACCTCGACGAGGGACATGCGGCGTCTGCCCACTCGACGCAAACGCAATCAGGTGGACCCACTGAACCTGGCTCCCGGGGACTTCGTCGTCCACGATCAGCACGGTGTCGGCAAGTTCGTTGAAATGACGCAGCGCACGACCGGCAAGGGCGCGAACAAGCACACCCGTGAGTACCTCATCGTCGAATACGCCCCGGCCAAACGCGGGCAGCCCGGTGATCGCCTGTACGTGCCCAGCGATGCTCTGGACCAGGTCAGCCGCTACGTCGGCGGGGAGAGCCCGAACCTGAACAAGATGGGCGGCTCCGACTGGCAGGCCACGAAGACCAAGGCCAGGAAGGCCGTCAAGGAGATCGCCGGCGAACTCGTCCGCCTCTACTCTGCACGACAGGCCACCGTCGGCCACACATATGGGCCGGACACGCCATGGCAGCGTGAACTCGAGGATGCCTTCCACTACGTGGAGACCGCCGATCAGCTCACGACCATCGACGAGGTCAAGGGGGACATGGAGAAAGCGGTCCCAATGGACCGTCTGATCTGCGGCGACGTCGGCTACGGAAAGACCGAGATCGCAGTCCGTGCCGCGTTCAAGGCGATCCAGGACGGCAAGCAGGTCGCCGTGCTCGTGCCCACTACGCTGCTCGTTCAGCAGCACCTCGAAACCTTCGCCGAACGCTATTCGGGCTTCCCCGTCACAGTCGGCGCGCTCTCACGCTTCCAGACGAAGAAGGAGTCGGAGCAGGTTGTCGAGGATCTCGCAGCTGGCAAGCTCGACCTCGTGATCGGCACGCATCGTCTGCTCAGCGGAGAAGTGCGGTTCAAGAGCCTGGGACTGGTCATCATCGACGAGGAGCAGCGCTTCGGCGTCGAGCACAAGGAGACGCTCAAAGCGATGCGCACGAACGTCGACGTGCTCGCGATGTCAGCGACCCCGATCCCGAGGACCCTGGAGATGGCTGTGACCGGCATCCGAGAGATGTCGACCCTGGCCACCCCGCCCGAGGAACGCCACCCGGTGCTGACCTACGTGGGTAAGAAAGAGGACAAGCAGATCAAGGCCGCGATCGGCCGTGAGCTGATGCGCGAAGGCCAGGTCTTCTACATCCACAACCGTGTCAAGGACATCGAAGCCGTGGCCGGCCACATCGCCGAACTCGTCCCCGAAGCTCGGATCGCGATTGCCCACGGAAAGATGAACGAGCAGCGCCTGGAGCAGGTCATCGTCGACTTCTGGGAGAAGAAGTTCGACGTGCTTGTGTGCACGACCATCGTCGAGACCGGCATCGACATCTCCAATGCCAACACGCTCATCATCGATCACGCGGATCGCTTCGGACTCTCCCAGCTGCACCAGCTGCGCGGTCGCGTCGGTCGCGGCAGGGAACGTGCCTACGCCTACTTCCTCTACCCTGCAGACACACAGCTGACCGAGACTGCCCACGACCGGCTGACGACGCTGGCCGCCCACACCGAATTGGGCGCCGGTATGCAGGTGGCGATGAAGGACCTCGAGATCCGTGGCGCCGGCAACCTCCTCGGCGGACAGCAGTCAGGACAGATCGAGGGAGTCGGATTCGACCTTTATGTGCGGCTGGTGGGGGAGGCCGTCGCGAAATTCCGCGGCGAGGACACCGAACCCGAAGCGGACATGCGCATCGAGCTGCCAGTCGATGCACACCTGCCGTCAGAGTACGTCGATCATGAACGACTGCGACTTGAGGCATACCGGAAACTCGCCGCTGCGGCGAACGAGAGCGAGCTGCAGGAAGTCCTCGACGAACTCGTCGACAGGTACGGTGCCTACCCGGAGGCCGTGGGTGTGCTCGCCGATGTCGCCAGACTGCGGATCAGAGCCAAAGCCTCGGGCATCAACGACATCGTCGTCCAAGGCAACTTCGTCCGATTCGGTCCGGTCGAACTCGAAGATTCGCAGGTCGTGCGGCTCAAGCGCCTGTACCCGAAGTCTCTGCTCAAGCCGGCGGTCAGGTCGGTGCTCGTGCCCAAGCCGATGACAGGCAACGGCTTCGATGCGAAGGAGATGACGGATTCCGACATCCTGCGTTGGGCTCACCAATTCCTCGACGCGATCGTCCCAGTCGTCGCCTCCGAGGTCGTCGAGGCTGGAGTCTGAGCTGCGGTGATCGACGCAGAGGCAATCTGTACGTATTCTGATAGTGCACATTCAACAGCTGTTCCTAGCGTAGAGTGCGAATACGGGTACAGACGTACCGTACGACTTAAGGAGAGCCACTATGGGTTTTGACGATAAGTTCGAGAACAAGACTGAAGAATTCTCCGGCAAAGCCAAGGAGACCGTCGGCGACATGACCGGCGATGACGAGCTCAAAGCAGAGGGTTCTGCAGACCAGCTCAAGGGCAAGACCAAACAGGTCGGCGAGAAGGTCAAGGACCTCGGCAACGACATCAAGGACAAGTTCAGCAAGTAATGCGGAACTCGGCCCCCATCGCGCCCGCGGTGGGGGCCGTTCTTATTGTTCGACACGCTTCGTGCGTCGGACCGTCGGCTTGCGAGTCCGGCTATCGGCTGGAGAGTCGAACCGTCACAGCGAAGCAGGAATCGGAAGGGGCACTGCAGTGGAGCAGGCAGAGTCAGCGGGCGTCATCGGTGCTCGCACCGAGGGAGTAACCGAGGCGATGGCGACGCTGCGGCGCCGGTGCCCGTGGTCGAGCCGTCAGGACCATGGAAGCCTCGAGAAGTATGCGCGGGAAGAGACCGAGGAGCTCATCGAAGCACTCGAGGACTTCCGAGGTGATCCGAATCCGGGCCACCGTGCCGCCGTCGTCGAAGAACTCGGCGACGTCTTCTACCAGGTCCTCTTCCATTCCGCGCTGTTGGACGAGAGCGGTTCCGTTCCCTACGGGCATACTCTGGGGCTGATAGTCGAAGGCTTGGAAGCCAAACTCATCCGACGCCATCCTCTGGCCTTCGGCGAGGACGCCAGCGACGAGCACATGGCCTCCCTCGAAGACGTCGAGGCCGAATACCGCCGGATCAAGACCGAAGAGAAACAGCAGAAAGACACGCAGCAGTGAGCTTGGAACGCATTGATATCGAAGGCACGTTCAACTTCCGTGACATCGGAGGCTCTCCCACCTCGGCGGGGGAGTCGAACGTGGGCACGGGCAAGGTCTACCGCTCCGACGGTCTCGCCCAACTCACCGACAGGTCACGAGCCGACATCCGAGCGCTCGGCGTCAGCACCGTCGTCGATCTGCGTGACGTCGGGGAACGTTCCAAACTTCCCGACGCGCTCGAGGGCATCGACGCGGAGCTCATTGAGCTGCCCATCTTCGACGATCGTTTCTTCCCGGCGAAGCAGCTCAGCCGCGAGGAGATGAAAAAGGCCGCCGAGGAGACCGGAATGGACCTCTCCGATCGTTCGCTGAGCAAGATCTATGACCTCATGATCGGTCACTTCGGAACCCGTCTCGCCTTGGCCGTTGACGTCATTGCACAGCGTTGCGAGGGCGGAGTGGTCTTCCACTGCTCTGCTGGCAAGGACCGGACAGGTGTGGTCGCCGCATTCATCCTCACCCTCCTCGGCGTCGGGCGTCACGAGATCCTCGACGAGTATTCGATCACCTCACAGCACCTGTCAGGAGGATTCCTCGAGAACATCGTCAGGAACTTCGCCGATGCCGGGATCTCCGGGAACCTCGCCGAGACCGCAACTGCGGCACCGCCGGAACTCATGGCGAAGACCCTCGACTCCATCGACGCGAAGTATGGCGAGAATGGTGTCGAAGCATATCTGCTCGACCATGGAATGGACCCGGCAAGTCCGGAGAAACTACGGCGGCAGCTGTTGACGCCTGCCGACGTTGTCGCCCCCTGACAGCGAAGCAACCATCCTGGGCTGAGAATGAGCTCGGTCCTCTGGTGCATTAAGCTGTCCTGCAGGCACATGTTCCCCATGTGAAACCAATTGCGAAGGAGTAATCAGTGGCTGAGATTGTTGCCGCAAACGCCCGTGAAATCCTGGATTCCCGGGGAAATCCCACCGTAGAGGTGGAAGTGCTGCTAGCCGATGAATCCGTCGGCCGTGCCGGGGTCCCCTCCGGCGCCTCCACCGGTGAGTTCGAAGCTGTGGAGCTGCGCGACGGCGACCCGGAACGTTATCTGGGCAAAGGCGTCACCAGTGCTGTTGACGCAGTCGTCGATGAGATCCACGAAGTCATCGTCGGTCTCGAAAGCGATGATCAGCGTCTGGTAGACCAGGCACTGATCGAGCTCGACGGCACCGAGAACAAGTCCCGTCTGGGCGCCAATGCAATGCTGGGCACCTCGTTGGCTGTGGCTCGAGCAGCCGCAGTGTCCGCTGACCTGCCGCTCTACCGCTACCTGGGCGGACCGAACGCCCACGTCATGCCGGTTCCGATGATGAACATCCTCAACGGTGGATCGCACGCCGACTCCAACGTCGACATCCAGGAATTCATGATCGCCCCGATCGGCGCGGCCAGCTTCCACGAGGGCCTGCAGTGGAGCGTCGAGGTCTATCACGCGCTCAAGGGCGTGCTCAAGGAGCGGGGTCTGTCCACCGGCCTCGGCGACGAAGGCGGGTTCGCACCGAACCTTGACTCCAATGCCGCAGCACTCGATCTCATCCTCGAAGCCATCGACCTTGCCGGGCACCGTCCGGGCCGTGACATCGCGGTGGCACTCGATGTGGCCTCGTCTGAGTTCTACTCCGATGGAGCCTACGAGTTCGAAGGTGAGAAGAAGTCGGCACAGGACATGGCCGCATACTACGAGGGTCTGCTCGCCAAGTACCCGCTGGTATCCATCGAAGACCCACTCGATGAGAACGATTGGGAAGGCTGGGCCACCCTGACCGAGACCATCGGCTCGAAGGTTCAGCTCGTCGGCGATGACCTGTTCGTGACGAACCCCGAGCGTCTCCAGCGCGGCATCGACGACAACACCGCCAATTCTCTGCTGGTCAAGGTCAACCAGATCGGCACGCTGACGGAGACCCTCGACGCAGTGTCGCTGGCACAGACCAACGGCTACACGACGATGATCTCTCACCGTTCGGGTGAAACCGAGGACACGACGATCGCCGACCTGGCAGTGGCCACGAACGCCGGCCAGATCAAGGCCGGTGCTCCGGCACGGTCCGAGCGTGTGGCCAAGTACAACCAGCTGCTGCGCATCGAAGAGCAGCTCGGCGACGCAGCTCGCTACGCCGGCCGGGGAGCCTTCCCCCGCTTCGACGGCTGATTCGCTGCGGAGCTAAGGCGGTACTGCGCTGAGGCGTTAAGGCACTGCGGTGCTGAATAGCTTCGTCCCTGAGGCGGGGGCCGGGTGATCATCAACGGTCACCCGGCCCCCGCCTCGGCGATATTCATCGACAAATTCTCCCGGCGAATGCTCTGACGATGGCGAATACCTCGGCAGCCGGCGATCACAAAACCGCCCGCCCCGCACAGAACACCCCCGGGTATTTCCCAACTCCTCAGTGCGCATCGGATGAGCGACTGTTGCCAGAGAATAACCTCAGCGACCGGCCCGATGGAACCTTTCGAAAAATAGAACACGCCACGACACTCAAATCCTCGAAGTCGGGTTACTGACACGGCAGACTTAGATGTGTTGCGACAGCCTTCCCCCATCCCCGGTCGCAGAGGAAAGAGACATGGTTCCGAGCAAGCCGAGAAACAGCGCCCCCAAATCCGCTCCAGGCAGAGCCGCTCCCCGTCGACGTCCCGCGCCGGTCGTTGAGGCTCAGGCCAGCGAGGACACTCGCAAGCGGAAGCTGTCCTGGCAGACAGGCGTCTTCCTTCTCGTCGTCGCCATCGTGCTCGTCACCTTCCTGCCTTCGATCAACTCCGCTCTCAAGCAGGCACAGCAGATTGCGGCACTCAACAGCGAGATCGAATCGACGAAATCCGAAGTCCAGGGGTTGGAAGAGAAGAACGAGAACCTCAAGGACCCTGCATACATCAAACGCAAGGCGCGCAAGGACCAGTACTACGTGGAAGAGGGCAAGAACGCGGTCATCGTCACCAACCAGGAGGCGATCAAGGGTGACGATTCGGATACGGACCGCCCGCAACGCAAACAAGCCTGGTACCTTGAGTTGCTGGAGTCGATTCAAGAGGTCGGCAATACCGTGGAGAAGGGCTGATGATCACAGAGTGCACCGAGGCGGACTTCGCCATCCTGAAGGACCAGCTCGGGCGGATTCCGCGCGGCGTCGTCGGGATTGCGGCCCGCAGCACGTCGGGAGAGCCTCTGGTCGTTGCCACAGCTCCGAGACTCGAGGACGGCACGCCGTTCCCCACGACCTTCTACCTCACCCACCCGGCCTTCGTCACCGAGTGCTCGCGTCTCGAAGCGTCGGGAATCATGACCGAATGGTCCGCTGAGCTCATCGAAGACGAAGAACTCGCCGCAGCCTACGCCAAGGCCCACGCCGCTTACCTCGCAACACGATCGGAGATCGGCAAGAGCGCCGGCATCGCCGAGGTGGAGGAGATCAAGGACTACTCCGCCGGCGGCATGCCCACTCGAGTGAAGTGCCTGCACGCTCTGGTCGGACACTCCTTGGCAGCAGGAGCCGGCGTCAACCCGATCGGCGACCGCGCCATCTCCTTCATGACAGACGTCCCCAGCCCTGCGGGCGCAGAAAATGCCTCCGCCGAGGCAAGCGAATAGGAGAGACTCATGCGAGTTGCCGCCTTCGACTGTGGGACCAATTCCCTGCGCCTGCTCATTGCCGAGGTCGACGCACAGGGACGGATGACCGAGCTTCGTCGCGAGACCCGTATCGTGCGCCTCGGCCAAGGTGTGGACGCGACGGGTGAGTTCGCCCCTGAAGCCCTTGAACGTACGTTCGCCGCGGCCCGGGAGTTCGCCGAGGTTGCTGCCGAGTACTCACCTGAGAAGCTGAGATTCGTCGCCACTTCCGCCAGCCGTGACGTGAAGAACCGCGACGAATTCTTCGCAGGCATCTTCGGCATCCTCGGCGTCGTGCCCGACGTCATCACCGGAGACGAAGAGGCTCATCTGTCGTTCCTCGGAGCCACCGTCGGACACGGCGCCGACAGTGGCCCGTTCCTCGTCATGGACCTTGGCGGGGGCTCAACCGAACTGGTCCTCGGAACCGACAGAGTCACCTCGGCGGTCAGCATGGACATCGGGTCCGTGCGCCTGACCGAACGCCACATGTCCGTCGACCTCCCCGACCAGGCCCAGATCCAGGCCGCCATCGACGATATCGATGCCAACCTCGACAAGGCCGCAGAGATCGTCGATATCAGCGCTCCACGGACGATGATCGGAGTCGCGGGCACCGTCACCACACTCACCGCAGGAATTCTCGACCTCGACAGCTACCAGCGCGAGCGCATCCACGGGACCCATCTGCGCGTGGCAGACATCGACGGTGAGGCCCAGAAGCTGCTGAGCATGGAGCGTGAGGCCCGCGCAGCACTGCCATACATGCATCCCGGACGCGTCGACGTCATTGCGGCAGGGGGAATGCTGTTCGCCCGAATTGCGGCCCGCATCGATGCTGCGGTTAAAAGCTCCGGGGCCGAACTCGACATCATGGTCTCGGAGACGGACATCCTCGACGGCACCGCGCTCGACCTCGCGCGCCAGCAGTCGTGAGGTCCGCCACCGCGCGGACATCGACAGCACCCAGGCGTCCACGCGCTGGAAAGCGCACCGCGAAACTCGCCCTCGTCGGCTCCCTCGTGCTGGGTCTGCTCATGGGCACGACGCAGCCGGCCATGGCAGCGCCGGAGGCCGGGCCAGGGCAGTGGTTCATCAAGGACTACGGCATCGACGATCTGTGGAAGAAATCCACGGGCAAAGGCGTGAAGGTCGCCGTCATCGACTCGGGAGTCAACGCCAAGCACGACGACCTCGGTGGCGTGGTGACCAAATCCAAAGACTTCAGCGGGCTCGACAAAGACGGCAGGACGCCGATCGGCGGCAAGACGACGATCCACCACGGCACCGCAGTCGCCGGTGTCATCGCCGGGCAGGGCAAAGGCGCCGGGCCGACAGGAGTCGCCCCCGACGTCGACATCCTTTCTGCCTCGATGTGGTTGGGGCCCGACCGGCCGAAGAAATCAGGCTCCACCCGTGAGCAGGCCGACAAGGCCATCCGATGGGCCGTCGACTCCGGAGCCAAGGTCATCAACATGTCGTTGGGCTGGGACGATCCTGCCTGGCCCTCCAGCTGGGACAAATCCTTCGCCTACGCCTATGAGAAGGACGTCGTCATCGTCGCCTGCGTCGGCAATGCCTCCCAAGGGGCCACACAGGCGTGGTCGCCATCGACGGTGCCCGGAGTCATCGGCGTCGGAGGGCTGGGCAAAAACAACCGTGTTCTGTCCGAATCGACCGCTCCCGGAACGGCCGTGGACCTGATGGGACCGGCGGCAGACATTCCGATCCCGTATTACTCGGGCGGTTATGCAGAGGGGCAGGGCTGTTCCTTCGCCTCACCCATCGTCTCCGGCGTGGCAGCGCTGATCCGGGCCGAAGACCCCGACCTCAGCGCCGACGAGGTCGCCGCAAAACTGACCTCGACGGCCAAACCTGTCCCCGGACACAAGGGACAGAGCAAGAAGGGCAAACCGGATCCGATCGTCGGCTGGGGTCGCCTCGATCCGAAGGCCGCGATGAAATCCGATGTCCCGAAGACGGTGCCCAGCGCGGCCGATGCTCTCGCCGACTGGGTGAAGATGCACAGACGCGGACAATCGGACCCGGCTGAGACTGACAACGCAGCTCCCGCGGAGGACAACAACCCGAAAGCGGTCGCGCCCAAGGACGTTGTCTCATCGCAGTCGACGCCCCAGCTGGGCTTCGCGATTCTGGGCGCCGGGGGCCTCATCGCGATCATCCTCTTCGTGCTCTCGGCAGTGGCTTTCATCCGTCGCAGACGGTGAGGAAACCCGGCGCTGAACCTCTGATCTGGAGCGTCGAGATGCAATTAGTGAAAGTTTTCACAAGGGCCTAAGATGGGGATATGGCACTCATCAGAAACTCAAAATTGCGTCCTCGAATCCTCGTCGTTGGTGGCGGCTACCTTGGTCTCGTTACCGCTCAGAATCTGTTGAAGAACCTCGGTCGTGGCGAAGCCACAGTGACCGTGGTCGATCCCAACCCGTACATGACCTATCTGCCGTTCCTCCCCGAGGTGGCAGCCGGGTCCATCGAACCGCGTCACGCTGTCGTGCCGCTGCGTCGCAACCTCTCCGGTGCTGAAGTCATCACCGCGAAGGTCACCTCGATCAACCACAGCGACAAGTTCGTCACCGTCGAGCCCGAGAACGACGAAGCGTTCGAGCTCGACTACGACCACATCATCATGGCTGCCGGTTCGGTGGCGCGTGCTCTGCCGATCCCCGGCCTCAAGGAGAACGCCATCGCGCTCAAGCGCATCGAGGAAGCTGTCGCACTGCGCGATCACCTCCTCAGCCGCTTGTCCGATGCCTCGCTGATGGAAGATGACGAGGAACGTCGCAAGGCACTGACCTTCGTCTTCGTCGGCGGCGGATTCGCTGGCATCGAACTCCTCACCGAGCTCGAAGACGTTGTCCGCTCCGCAGTGGCTCAGTACGAGACGCTGACCGAAGCTGATGTCCGCTTCGTCCTCGTCGAAGCACTTGACCGTGTCATGCCTGAGGTCGGCGAAGCTCAGGCTCGGTGGGTCGTCGAGCACATGCGCGAACGCGGCATCGATGTGTACCTCGAGACCTTCCTCCAGGACTGCACTGACAAGCACGTCAAGCTCTCCAGCGGCGAAGAATTCGACGCCGACACCATCGTGTGGTCGGCTGGCGTCAAAGCCAACCCGATCCTCGTCGATTCAGACCTGCCTCTCGATGAGCGCGGCCGTGTGACCGTGCGCGCCGATCTGCGCGTCGAGGGTGACAACGGTGTGGTCGAGGGCGCATGGGCCGCCGGCGACAACGCAGCTGTACCTGATCTCTCCGGTGGCGGCGTGGGTGGCTACTGCGTGCCCAACGCTCAGCACGCCGTGCGCCAGGCGCCAGTGCTGGCTGCCAACGTTCTCGCCGCTCTGCGCGGAGAGACTGAGTTCAAGCAGTACTTCCACAAGACCATCGGCACCGTTGCAGGCCTGGGTCTGTACAAGGGCGTTTCGCAGATGGGCGACTTCGAAGCCCGCGGCGTCCTCGCCTGGCTGATGCACCGTGCCTACCACGGCTACGCGATCCCGACAGTTGACCGCAAGGTCAAGGTCTTCGGCAACTGGATCCTCAACGCCGTCGTCGGCCGCGACACCATGCCATTGGCCGATCTCGATGTTCCTCGCAAGAACTTCGTCGAGGCAGCCAACTCGAAGCCTGCTCCAAAGAAGGAAACCGCAAAGGCCTGATACCTGAGCGCAGGATTCGCGTCCGGCCGTCACCGTGATGTGAACCCTGATGAGGTCTGAAGAACGCTGGGAGTGCAATCGCACTCCCAGCGTTCTTGTCATTCAAGAGGACGAGGGATTCAAAACGCCCGGGGGTCTCAGTTGGCGACGGTGAAGCGAGTGTCGATGTGTTTCGCGTTGATGATCTCATCGACCATGGCCACCGCGAAGTCTTCGGCGGAGATCGAATCACCGGCGGGCACCTCGAGCTCGGTTGTGTAGGTTCCAGTGCGTTCACCGGGGCCGATCTCCGGGGCCGGGGAGATCAGAGTCCAGGGGGAGTAGCTGCCGGCACGCATCAGTTCGAGTGCTCTCGTGCCGGTCTCTGACTCGGTCTTATATGCTTCGGGAAAGCCTTTGGTGTCTTTGAGCATCGTGCCGCCGACGAAGAGGGATCCGGCGCCGCCGACGACGAAGATGCGCTTGTCTCCACTGGCCTGAGCCAGTGTCTCGAGACCCTTCAGCCACTCTTCGTGGGGTCCGCCGGTGCGGCTGGGGCCGGTCGTCGAGACGATGACGTCGTGATCGGCGACGACCTGGCGGTCGAATTCAACATCTCCCATGTCGCCTTTGAGGCTCGTTGCAGCTCCAGGGACCTCGGCACCGGTGCGGGTGATGGCGGTGATTTCGAGTCCGCGTTCTGCGGCTTCCTTGGTGACCCGGGATCCGATCATTCCGGATGCCCCGAACAGTGCGATCTTCATGGTGTGTCCTTTCGTTGATGCGGATGATGCCACAAAGATACCCTTTTGATATCGAGTACCTCAAAGATACTATTGGAATATGAGTGTGAGCAGTTCCTGGGAAGGCGATGCCTTCGATCCTGAATGTCCGACTCGAGTCGTTCTCGACCGCGTCGGTGACAAATGGACGGTCCTCATCATCGAGATCCTCGATGAAGGCCCGAAGCGCTTCAGCGAAATTCGTGTGGCAATCGGTGGGATCACACCGAAGGTCCTCACTTCGACCCTGCGATCGCTGGTTGCCGATGGGCTCGTGACCAGAGAGGTCTTTGCCGAGGTTCCTCCACGAGTGGAATATGCACTGACCGAACTGGGCCGGTCCCTTCAAGAACCCGTGGCTGCTCTGCGACGGTGGGCTGAACTCAATGTGGCAGCCATCTCGGAGAGCAGGGACCACCATGAGGACGCCACCATGTTGCGGGGCTCCTGAGGCAACTCGGACTTGTTCCGAGCGGTCTTTCGCTCCTCCGGTTCGCCGGTACTATCGAATCACATCTGCTCAACGGTGAGCAGCAGATAGAATCTCACAAAGGAGTGTGCATGCTCAAGGTCAACTGGGTCATCGGGTCTGCTGCGCTCGGGCTCGTCCTGAGTGGATGTGGTCAGGGTGGGACTCCTGCCGACCCCGATGGCGGTGCGGATAGGCCTTCTTATGAAGTGAACGACGGTGCCGATATCGCGGCCTCGCCGACATGGAAGAGCGCTCACGATCAGGGCTCAATCACGATCGGTGTCTTTCATGATCAGCCGGGTATCGGGAACCTCACCGCCGGAGCCGAAACGCCAGAAGGTTTTGACGTCGAGATCGCCACGATCGTGGCCGGTCAGCTCGGGTTCGCTCCCGAGGACATCGAGTGGGTGGAAACCGTGACGTCCAATCGAGACACCTTCCTGCAGCAGGGCAGTGTCGATCTCGTTGTGGCCGGCTACACCATCAACGATGAGCGAAAGAAGATCATCGACTTCGCTGGCCCTTATTACACAGCAGGGCAGGACCTCATGGTTCGCTCTGATTCCGACATCGGTGGTCCGGACGACCTTGATGACAAGACTGTATGCGCAACTGTCGGGGGAGTGCCGGGACAGAGGATGGAAAAGGAGCATCCTGAGGCAGAGCTCGTCACCTACGACACCGTCTCAAAATGTGTGACCGACCTGCAGTCAGGCTCCGTGGACGCGGTCACGACTGACGATGCCATCTTGCGCGGCTATGCTGCACAGAGTTCAGACGAGCTCACCGTCGTCGGTCAGCCCTTCTCCGAAGACCACTACGGAATCGGCTTGCCCAAGGGCGACGATGAACTCCGGAACGCCGTCAACGACGCAGTTGAGTCAGCATTCGAGAACGGGGACTGGACGCAGGCGTTCGAGCATACCCTGGGGGATTCGGAAGGCGTGAAACTGCCGACAGTTGATCGATACTAGTCACACACGCAGGAGTCAGTCGCTGGTGATCTCCGCGAGCACCTCGGCGAGTTCACGGAGCTCGCCAGCGACGCGGTACATGCGCGGCGAGTCGGAGTACGTCCAGTTGCTCGTGATCATCGAAGCGCTGGCTCCGCTGGTGGTGACGGAGTACTCCTCGCGGCTGAGCTGCGCTGTCCGGTCTGTGATCAGCCGTTGGCGCAGCTCGGGGGTCAGCCCCTCCCAGTGGTCGGCTGCCTCGTAGCCGAGCTCATGCCAATCGGCACCCGCCTCGCGGTAGGCGAACGGACGGTTGGACCCAGTAGCCATGGTGTCTTCGGCACGCCGGGTCGCCAGGGTCGCAAAAAGTACGGCAGGCCCCGGTGTGGAGGCGACGTCGGGATCTTCCAGATCGCCGGCGGACAGAGGCGGGCCCTGTGAGGTGAGCAGCACATTCGTCATGTGACTATCTTGCCCGGACGGACTGACGGATGCGAAACTTCATACCTTCATGCTCGAACGACGCCCAGGCAGCGGCACATCCAGCAGACTCAAACTGCAGCGAGGAGCCCGCGGGCACGGTCGAGCAGAAGCGCGGTTGCGTCCGCGTCGAACGAGTCCAAGGACGAGTCGGCGAAGAGATGTTGGCTGCCAGGGTAGACGAAGAGTTCTGCGGACGGCGTGGAGTCGGCTAAGGCTCGGGCAGAGGGCAGATCCTCGTTGAAGAATTCGTCGTCTTCCTTGCCGTGAATCTGCACCGGCACAGTCTCAGGCCATGCCGATCCGAATTCGGCGACCGGCAGGCAGGAATCGATGAGAAGCGCGCCGCGGGCGTCGTCCCGGGTTTGAGCGAGCTGCTGGGCGATCGTGACTCCGAGGGAGAAGCCTGCGAACACCAGACCGGCGCCCGGTTCTGGTGTTTCCGCAAGCCCGCGCTGTCGGACAATATCGAATCCGGTCTCGCGGGTATAAGCGAACCCTTCTTCGATGGAGGCGAACGTGCGGCCCGCGAACATGTCGGGGACATGCACGGTATGCCCCGAGGCCCTCAGGCCCTCTGCGAATGCGGCGACCCCGTCGGTGAGTCCCTGGACGTGGTGGTAGAGCATGATCTCGGCCATAGCGCTGAATCTCCCTTGATTACCTGCGGCGGATGATCAGATTCTAAGCAGGAGTGAAGAGAACAGCAGGCAGAAAAAGTCCCCCCAGTGGGACTCGAACCCACACTTGATCGATGTGGAGTCATCGAATCCGGGAGTTTCCGTGGGGTGGCTCCTGCCTCTAGAATTCAACGGTCTCGGCGCTTCTGAGGTTCGTGTTGCTGTCATGAGTTTCCGTGGGATTCCGTTGAAAAAGATGGGCAAACGTGGGGTGAGTTGAGTCTTTCGGCTGAAGAGACTGGCGCATCTTTGTTGAAAAAAGCGACAAGTTACACAACGTTTTCGTAGCATCCTATTCCGGTAGCCGGAATGACTCTTTCTGCCAGCAAGCCATTGATGCCCTCAACGCAGGCGATCGCGAATCTCAAGACTTGGAGAGTCTCGCACATTAACTACCGGAGGCCGTTGCGAACATTCACCGAGACGATCTCAGCCGTGGTCGGCCGCTACTTCTTCACCACCTCTGAATTGGGGCCAGGAATGCCGTGTTGGTTCTTAGCCAAGTCTTCGGCTTCTTGCGTCTCCGTTACTCTCGACGAGGAATGGTCGAATGAGTGCATTCCTTCACTCCCACGTACCAGCCACAACGGTTTAGTGGGTTGATATTCCAGCCCAAAACAACCTTGCCGCTCTGCACAACACCCGCTTACGCTGATATGGGATCCCAAATCGGGATCCCAAATCGGAATTTCGAACAGTGATCTGCATCAACGGAATCACCACCACATGTGCACAACTTAGCTGCCCACTCACTGATTTCAATGAGGAACTTCAATGTCGAAGAATCAGCAATCTGACAAACTTTTGCCCACTCTGCCGAAGACGACTCCACAATCAACAATGACCAATGTTCGCTGGAAACTTTTCATACTTCTGCTCGTATTGGTCACGGTAAATTATATTGATCGCGGCTCGATCTCCGTCGCACTGCCGATGATTCAGAAGGAGTTCGATCTAGCTCCGGAACTGGTCGGCCTACTCCTTTCCGCATTTTTCTGGTCATACGCGGCAATGCAAGTCCCCGTCGGGTGGCTCATTGACCGTTTCGGTCCTCGCAAGATACTCACTGCCTCCTGCGTAGGTTGGGGTGCAGCAACCGCTGGCTCCGGCCTGGCAGGCGGATTCGTCTCAATGTTCATCGCTCGTCTGGGAATCGGAATCACCGAAGCAGGCGTGATGCCAGCGGGCGGCAAACTCAACGCCCTGTGGTTGCCGGAAAAGGAACGCGGCCGCGGAGCGACCATCTTGGATGCTGGAGCACCTCTGGGCGCAGGCGTAGGTGGTATTGCCATCGCTGGACTGATCGCCGCAACCGGATCCTGGCGCTGGGCGTTCATCATTGCCGGTGCCGCCACCTTGCTGCTCGGTATAGCCGTCTGGTGGTATGTGCGGGATAGCCCGCGCAGCCACCCCGGAATGAACGCGGTCGAAGCCGACTACATAGAAGCTGAGCATCTGAAGGAAGACAAACAAAATCCCGAAAATAACGGGAAAGGGAAGGTACGCAACTTCTTGAAATACCGGTCCTTCTGGTCGATGTGCCTGGGTTGGTTCGGTTTCAACGGCGTTTTCTACGGACTATTGACATGGGGGCCTCTCTACCTTTCCGAGTCAAAGGGGTTCGACCTGAACTCCATCGGCTGGTCCACTTTCGTCATCTTTGGAGCTGGTTTTGTCGGTGAGATCATCGGCGGACGATTGGCTGACTCACTGCGCGCCAAAGGATTCGGAACAAACAAGGTAATGCGCTCGATGCTGGGAGTATCAGCGATCATGGTCACTCTCGGTCTGGTGGGAACGACAATCATCTTCGATCCGATAACCGCGGTGATTATGCTCGCGGTCGTTCTATTCTTCCTTCGCTGGGTGGGCCTCTTCTGGGCCGTTCCTGCGACACTCGGTGGTCGTGCCAACGCAGGTATCCTCGGTGGTGCAATGAATCTCTCTGGGAATGTCGCCGGGTTCCTCACCCCTATCGTCGTGGGCCTCATTGTCGGCGCGACCGGTGGCTACACATGGGCCCTTCTCTATTTTGTCGGATCTGCGGTGATCATGGGGCTGGCCGTGGTCACTCTCGACTACTCCAAACGACTCGCGATTTGAAGCAAGGACGAAAGGATGACCATGTCGATAGCTGATGAAACCCCAGCGAAGGCAGCGCCTCTGCGAGAGCAAGTGCGGGACACGATCAGGAAGCGCATTTTTGATGGCTACTACGTTCCGGGGACTCGCCTTGTCGAACGACAGCTCGCAGAAGAGTTCAGAGTCTCGCGACTTCCAGTCCGTGAGGCACTTCGGATGTTGCGCCAAGAAGGGCTGGTCGTGGAGAAGTCCACTCGAGGATCTCTCGTAGCATCGTTGACCGACAAGGATGTTCGTGACTTGTTCGATCTGCGCGAGGCTCTGGAGGTCCACGCTTGTCGTCTAGCTGCTGTGCGTGCAGACTCGGGCCAGCTCGATACCCTGTCGGAGATGTTAGACGCAGCGGATTCATTCCTCGTCACCGGCCAACGGGATAGGGCCCAGCGCATCAACAATGAATTCCACGATCGAGTATTCGCACTGGCGGACAATGAACTCCTGCGGTCGGCCTTAGAACCTCTGCTGGGGCGGTTGCATTGGCTCTTTCGACATGCAAATGATCTGAGCGAACTCATCGAAGAGCATCGTCTGCTGTTGTCCGCTATCGCAAGCGGTGACCCCGAAACAGCCGCGGCCCAGTCCGCACGCCACATTGCCAAATACCGCATGCAGTTCCCCGACTTGCACGCATCAGCATTGTCAGGAGCACGATGAAACTTCTCGTTGTCAATCCGAATATCTCCAACGATGTGACCACACTGATCGCTGCCGAGGCCGAACGCAGCAAAGCACCAGAAACTCAATTGACGATTCGCACTGCTGGGTTTGGAGTCGAATACATTGAAACCCGATTGGAGTCACTGCTAGCGGGGACAGCGACGGCAGAAGTCATCGCCGAAAATCCTGGCTTCGACGCGGTGATAGTCGCCGCGTTCGGGGACCCAGGCATGCCGGCATTGAAAGAGCTCTGCGATGCACCGGTCATCGGGATTACTGAGGCCGCACTCGCCGCTGCCTCACTTCTGGGAAGCCGCATATCCATCATCGCAATATCACCTCGGATCACCCCGTGGTATCGCGATTGTGTTGAGTCATACGGATACGCGTCCAGACTGACGTCCATTCATTCGCTATCTGACCCGCTGAATTCTATCGGATCGGTGCAGCAAGAGTTCGGCCAGAAATTGGTTGAACTCGCGCATCTGGCAGTTGAGCGTGACGGAGCGGATGCCATCGTCTTGGCGGGTGCCCCATTGGCTGGCTTGGCCCGCCAAGTGAAGGATCAAATCCCGGTGCCCGTCGTCGACGGGATTTCGGCAGGAGTGAAATTGACTGAAGCCATCGTGGCACTGGATAACAATCCTCATCGAGCTAGTTCTTATGGGCCCCCTCCTGTAAAGGTACGCGGAGGCCTGTCCACAGCACTCGATGAACAGATCGCACGTCGTCAGAGCACTATCTACTCGGAGGGGGAAGCGTGAGCGAAAACTTGGTCATCGCGCATGGTTTAGTGGTTAATTCGAATGGCAGACAGCACGCGCATGTCGTGCTGCGGGATGGAAAAATCTCAGAAGTTGTAGATGCGTCGTCACCTGTGCCAACCGCCGATCGTCTCATCGACGCCACGGGCCGCGTAGTGATTCCGGGTGGTGTCGATGCTCACTGCCACATTGCTCAACAGACTGGTCCACATCTCACCACAGACAGCTATGCAATCACCACGGCGGCTGCTCTGGCTGGCGGAACCACGACTGTCATGGATTTCGGCATCCCAGCTGACTCCACACAAACCCCTTTGCAGGCTGCCGAATACAAGCTCTCACTAGTATCTGAAGCACGTTGTGATGTAGCGCTTCATTCTTCAGTAATCACGTGGGACGAGACTGTGCCGGATCAGCTCAATGCCCTCGCTGATCGTGGCATTCGATCGGTGAAGCTTTACGCCACCAATAGAGGAACAACAATGGCCGATGGTGACACGATGGTCAAAGTCCTCCATGAAATGGCGCGAATTGACGGGCTCACTTTCGTCCATGCTGAGCACGACGAGATCATCGTGGACTGCACTGAACGGCACGCCGACATTGGCGAAGTCCACGCCAGAGATCTTCATTTCACCCGCCCCATCTTGGCGGAGGAAGCAAGTGTGCGAGAAGTCCTTGCTATGGCTGAATATGCGGGAGCGGCAGTCTACTTTGTCCATCAGTCCTCCCCAGGTGCCGTTGACCTGGTCACAGCAGCTCAGGCACGTGGTCTGCCAATCTACTCAGAAACGTGCCCACACTACGTGGCACTCAGCGACGAGGTCTACAGCGGTCCCAGACCAGAGTTCTTCGCCTGCTGTCCGCCCATGCGCGATAAAGAAACAATGTTGACACTGAGAGAACGTCTGACCTCCGGTGCAATCAATACAGTTGCTTCTGACCATTCCAGCTATGATCTCGCCCAGAAACGCAGTCACATTGAGGACTTGCGATTGATGCCACACGGGCTGCCCGGTGTCGAGACGAGACTGCCCGTGACCTACTCCCATATGGTCGAAGGCGATCTCAGTGGGTTGGAATCCTTTGTCTCGGCATTCGCGACTTTTCCTGCACGAATCAATGGACTCCGGGGCAAAGGCTCAATCGCGCCTGGCTTCGATGCCGATGTCGTGCTAATTGATCCCGAGCACTTTCACGAAGTTCATGTTGAAAATCTTCACATGGGCACGGACTTCTCGCCCTTCGAAAGGATGAATCTTCGCGGTTGGCCACATGTTGTCATCAGTGGTGGCACAGTCGTATTTCAAGAGGGGCAGTTCATCGACCCTGGGCCCGTCGGCCGTTTCCTCAAACAGCATCCATTTTCCGAGGCAACGGCATGGCCTGAACTCGGTCTCCCCGGACAGCCCGAGTAAGACGAATGACACCGACAGGAGTAGAACTGATGTCACAGAACGTCGAACCGCTATCACCCCATTTGAACCACCCATCGGTCAAAGGCACTCGTCCGACTCGGATCGGCATGATCGTTCCTTCGTCAAACACGTGTTTGGAACCACAGACCTACAGGATTTTGGGACCTCGGGAGGATGTCACCGTGCACAGTGCTCGAATTTCTGTGACGAGGATTGCTCTCGACAAACAGTCCGATCACCAGTTCGATGTCGGTTCGATGCAATCAGCAGCAGAACTGCTCAAAACGGCAGACGTGGATGTCATCGCGTGGAATGGTACCAGCGGCTCTTGGTTGGGTGCAGCACACGACCGGGAGATCATAGACTGCATTTCGGACGCCACGGGAGTTCCAGCCACCACTAGTACTCTGGCTTACCTCGAGATCTTCAATCGTTTCCACATCAGCAAAATCGCACTGCTCACGCCTTACACCGCTGACGTCAACGAGCAGGTGGCCGAATCATATGGTCATGAAGGACTCGAAGTAGTCGAATCCCGCTGTTTGGGACTATCCGACAATGAGTCTTTCGCCAATGTGAGTCTGCAGGAGCTGTTGCCAAAGTCGCGCGAGCTTCTGTCCAATACTCCAGATTGCATGGTCTACTTATGCACCAACATGTACGGTGCGCCCTTGGTGGAACAGCTGGAAACGGAATTTGATGTCCCTGTACTCGATTCGGTCGCGGTCACGTTGTGGCATGCCCTGGATCTTGCGGGAGCAGACGCTTTGGATGCTCGGTGGGGGCGGTTACTCTCCAACTGATGACTTGGATTGCCCAGGATCGGAGGGTCGACAGATCAACGCAAGGACACAACTTGGCCAAGAAACGTTGACGTTCATTCATCCGCCATTGCTTAGTGGGGTCTGAGCCCTCAACCGGTGAATTCGCCATAGTCCGAGAAGAGTCTCCTTAGTAACCCCACAGCTTCGTCCATGCGTCGAGAAGGTCGGATTCCTCCGGGTATGACCGCACTGATGGCATTCCTTGGAATGCTGTCCGCGACAGGGATTTCGACGACTCCCGGTGCCAGCGTGTTGATCTCGTTAGGGAGGGAATAGCGGAGAGAATATCCGAGGCCACTCGCGACCAGGGCGGTCACGGTCGCGAGGTTCGCACTAGTCCATTTGATCCGAGGCTCAACACCGGCCGCGCGCATGAACTCTATCGAGCGATCGCGGCTGGGTGGAATGTCGATCAAGATTGCAGACTCATGGGCGACTTCGGTGAAGGAAATCTCTGTCCTGTCGCCGAGGGGATGCGAGGACGGGAGCATGATTTTCAAAACGACTTCGGCGAGCTCTTGGGACTCGACAGCGTCGATGGTCTGCCGCGAGAAGACGACGGCTACGTCCAGCACTCCATCGATGAGTGCTGCCTGCAAATCACCAGCAGAACCCTCCTGATAGTTGAACGCCACCTGTGGGTGTTCTCGTTCGAAGTGTGCAGCTAATGGCGGTACGACGTGCGGCGATAGTGATGAGACACAGCCGATCTCGAGGGGCCCTGACATCTCGGAGCCACCATCGGTTGCCGAATTCTCGAGGTCGGAAGTCATCGCGAGAATTTGTCGCGCACGTGCGGAGAACTCTCGCCCCACTCGGGTTGGCACGACTCCTTTGGCTCGGTTTCGAATGAGCAAATCCGTGCCCAGTTGTCTTTCCAGCTGTCCAATAGCCATTGACACTGTTGCCTGAGTGACATTGACCTGCCTCGAGGCTGCCGTCACCGATCCGGTATCGATGATGGCGACGAAGTATTCGAGCTGACGCAGCGTAATGTCACTCATCAATAATTCCTATGTGCTTGTTCATAACTATTGATTCTACAAAATCGGTGATGTGAAGCACACTGGGAATTGATCGTTACATCACCGATTAAGAGGGGCCGCATCAATCCATGTCTGAAGACAATAGTCCGCACGTCATCACTTTGGGGACAGCAGGGGGTCCACGATGGTGGCGCTATCGTGAGCAGAAGGTTCGCGCAGGTATTTCCACTGCTGTCGTCGTCGGCGATGCGGTCTACATGATTGATTGCGGCTATGGTTCGGGACGCCAGCTTGTCGAAGCAGGACACAGCCTCGACGCAGTGCAAGCGGTGTTCTTGACACATCTGCACTCGGACCACATCGCGGATCTCGCATCGATTGCGATGTTCAGTACGTTCGAGATAACAGACGAAGCGCGAGGCCCAATCACTCTCATCGGTCCAGGGGATCGAGGCGTATTGCCATTGGTCTCACCACATGCGAAGACGTCGCCAAAGCCGATCTCTGAGCACTCTCCGACACCGGGGACAGTCGAGACGTTTACCCGTCTGGTCGAAGCGAATGCGACCGACCTCAACGAAAGAATCCTCGACAGCCTTCGACCATCCCCGTTGGACATGTTCCAAGCTCAGGACATCGTTCTCCCCGAGAAGATCGACTTCGACCCGAATGAGAATCCTGCGCCGCAGATGGATCCTTTCGTCGTGTACGAGGACAGTCGTGTTCGGGTGTCGGCGATACTGGTGGAACATCCGCCGATGGCACCGGCGTGCGGCTACCGATTCGACACCGATGATGGGGCCGTAGTCGTATCAGGCGATACAGCGTTTACTCCGAACCTGATCACTCTTGCCGCTGGTGCCGACCTTCTCTTGCACGAAGCCATTGACTTGGACTGGTTAACCACGAAGTTTCCCGACCCCACGAGTGCCCGGGCGCGTGCCATTCGCAGCCACCACGAACGTTCTCATACATCGATCTCAGACGCGTTGGCTGTAGCGCGCGCGGCGGGTGTCGGGCGACTGGCGTTGCATCACCTCGTTCCAGGAACATCGGGCCCATCCCTTGAGCGGCAGCTCGCCGACGAGGCCAGCTTGAACACGGTAGTGCCTGATGATCTGGAGATTCTCCCATTCGGTCGACGGGTATAGCGCCATGCGTCCGCGACAAACCTCTTACCTCTCGGAGTGACAACGATGTGCACACCCAAGAAACCGAACTTTCTCATTGCGACCTTGCCGCTGCTAACTCTCATCGGAATGGCCTTTATGTCAACCGTGTATTGGGGTGTCGGCATGCTGGTGCCGATCATCACCGGCATCGCAGTCGCAGGCATCATCGGAAAAGGGCTGGGATACTCGTGGCGCGAGCTTGAGCAATCGTTGACCGACGGCGTGAGCAAGGCGTTGCCTGCCGTGTTCATTTTGATCCTCATCGGCGTGATCATCGGCACGTGGATCAGTGGAGGCATTATTCCTACGCTGGTCTACTACGGGTTGAGCATCATTAATCCGAGTCTATTCCTGCCGTTGGTGTGCCTGATTACGGGCTTCGTCTCACTTGTTTTGGGCAGTTCGTTTACATCGATCGCCACCATCGGCCTGGCCTTCATGGCAATCGGTGAGGGAATGGATATGCCAGCACCGATCGTCGCCGGAGCAGTGATCTCAGGAGCATTCTTTGGCGACAAGCTCTCACCGCTGTCGGATACGACGAACGTGGCTCCTGCGATGGTTGGAGAGAGCCTCTTTGACCACATAAGACACATGCTCTGGGACACGATTCCGGCGCTGTTGATCAGCACCGTCCTCTATTGGCTCATCGGCCTCAACATCGTCGGCGGCTCTCCGTCGGTAGGTGGAGAACCTGACGCGATTCTTGCCGGGTTGCAGGACCAATTTACGATTAGCCCGCTCATTCTGATTGTGGTCGTACTTGCGTTGTTCCTCATCATTATGAAAGTGCCAGCGATACCGGCGCTCATCGTCATCGCGCTCATGGGGGCAGTCACGGCGCTGCTGGTTCAGGGCAGGTCAGTAGAGGAGACACTGCAGGCAATGACTGCTGGGTATATCTCGGAGTCTGGGCAGGAAGCAATCGATAGCCTGTTGACCAATGGCGGTATTTCGTCGATGTTTGCAACGGTAGGCCTTGTCATCGTCGCCACGGCTCTCGGCGGAATCTTGGAAAAGACTGGCATCTTCGCCACCTTGATCGACCCGCTCATTCGTCGGATCAAACGGACGGGCTCACTTATCGCAGCAACGATCTTTGCGACATTCCTCGTCGGGTTCTCCAGCGGTGCCCAGTTCCTCGCGATCATTCTGCCGGCTCGTGGGTTCCTGGAATCCTATCGGAAGATGAATCTCTCACCGTTGAATCTCTCCAGAGCTGTCGAAGCCGCCGGGACGGTTGGCATCAACCTCGTGCCGTGGGGTGTGCCGGCAGTCTTCGCCGCCGGAGTCTTCGGCCTCTCACCCACCCAGTTCATCCCTTGGATTTTGTTCGCGTTCATCGTTCCATTGCTCAACATTATTTATGGCTACACCGGGTTCAGTATCCAGCGACTGAATCGAGAGTCGGTATCGGGGGTTCCAAGGAAGAACGATTCGTTGAAGTAGGACTATGGCTCGAACAGTCTCATCGACTGAGGGGCCGCCGGAACCTCATGCCTGCATTGGTGCGAGGCCACGTCTCCTTTTGAATTCGAGAGACAACGGGACTAAGAACTTTCGAGTAAGAGTTCCGCACTATCAGGAGTTTCGGCGGGATAGCAGCAACTTTGGTCGTCCCGGGTGAGGAGTCTACTTGACTATCGGGAGCTGTTTTGGGCTGTCACTGAATGTGCGGGATAGATGCGGGGTTCTAGCCCAGTACGCAGTCCCGGAATCGAAGCCGGCGGAGTCGACATGTCGTGGCTGGCTATGCCCGTGCCAAGCAATATGATGACGGCAATGGGTTAAATCAACCCAGCTATTTAGTTGTTTGGCAAAGGACACGGACACATGGTTCCCACCACCAGTCAGGCGCAGCGCGCTGAACTCCACAAGACGATCTGGAAGATCGCCAACGATCTTCGCGGCAGCGTCGACGGATGGGACTTCAAGAACTACGTCCTCGGTACCCTGTTCTACCGGTTCATCTCGGAGAATCTCTCTGCTGGCCTCAACCGGGAAGAAGTCGAAGCCGGTGCCTCAGGGTTCGACTACTCCGAGATCTCCGACGACGAAGCAGGCGATGCCAAGCTAGACCTGGTCGCTGAGCGTGGCTACTATATTGCACCATCGGAGCTCTTCGAGAACGTTCGGCGTGAAGCCGAGGACAGCTCGAACCTCAACGAGACACTGGAACGCGTATTCAAGAACATCGAAGGTTCGGCCAACGGCACCGAAAGCGAAGGCGACCTCAAGGGCCTCTTCGCGGATTTCGATGTCAACAGCGCCAAGCTCGGCGATACGGTCGAGAAGCGCAATAAGAAGCTCGCGAAGCTACTCAATGCGATCGGTGACTTGAATCTCGGGTCGTTCGCCGACAACAAGATTGATTTGTTCGGTGACGCTTATGAGTACCTCATGCAGATGTATGCCTCACAGGCCGGTAAGTCCGGCGGTGAGTACTACACGCCGCAGGAAGTCTCTGAGGTCCTTGCGAAGCTCACCCTCGTCGGAAAGAACTCCGTCAACCGGGTCTATGACCCTGCCTGTGGATCCGGTTCCCTGCTGTTGAAGTTCGCGAAGGTCCTCGGCAAGGACAATGTTGGTGGGTTCTATGGTCAGGAGATCAACCTGACGACGTACAACCTCGCGCGGATCAACATGTTTCTCCACGACGTTGGCTACGAGAAGTTCGACCTCGCCCACGGCGATACGTTGACCGATCCGCAGCACTGGGATGAAGAGCCGTTCGAGGCGATCGTGTCCAATCCACCCTACTCCATCAAGTGGGAAGGTGATGCGAACCCGTTACTGATCAATGACGAGCGGTTCGCCCCTGCTGGAGTACTAGCACCGAAGTCGAAGGCCGACCTGGCGTTCACTATGCACATCCTGTCGTGGCTGGCGGTCAATGGAACCGCGGCAATCGTCGAGTTCCCCGGCGTCCTCTACCGTGGCGGCGCGGAGAAGAGGATCCGCAAGTACCTCATCGACAACAACTACGTCGATGCGGTCATCCAGTTGCCGCCGGACTTGTTCTTCGGGACGACGATTGCGACGTGCATCATCGTGCTCAAAAAGTCTAAGACCACAAACGACGTGTTATTCATCGACGCGTCTGCGGAGTTCGAACGCCAGGGCAACAAGAACCGGCTCATTCCTGCCCATCAGGACTCGATCCTTGACCTGTTCATCCAGCGTGAGGACGTCGAGTACACGACGAAGATCGTCAGCAACGAGGACATCGGTGCGAACGACTACAACATCGCAGTTTCGTCGTACGTCGAACAGGAAGACATCCGCGAAATCGTCGACATCACCAAGCTCAATGCTGAGATCGCAAAGATTGTGACCCGCCAGCAAGAACTGCGCACCTCGATCGACGAGATCGTCGCGGATCTGGAGGGTGCGAAGTGAGTCTCGATACAGAAGCGATCAGGAGGAATACGAGTCTTGCACTGCCAGCTGACGACGCCTATCTCTTTCGCCTCGGGGTTGCGCTGTATGGCTTCGCTTCCGTCAATAGTTTTATGACGGAGATCATCACTCATCTGGACCCGCAGGCTGACCGTTCACAACTACACGGCCTTATGTCAGGGCGAGTATTGGATACGTTTCGAGCGACAGTCAAGGCGTGGAATGGGGCTGACATCAATGATCCGGCCAAGCGAGCAGCTACGGCATTTGAACGACTCAACACTGAACGATCCGACTTCGTGCACGCTTACCCGATTACAAACCCGGTCGGGGAGCAAATTCTGCATCGGCGAGTCGACGATAAGAAGAAGTACTTTGAAGTTACAGATGACTTCCTTGACGATTTTACTGGACGCCTTAGGTCGGTATCTGAAGCGCTTCACGAGATTAGAGACATTGTGAGGCCAAGGGTATGAGTAAAATTGTTGAGCTCATCACTGAGCTTGCCCCAAATGGAGTTCGACACGTTCCCCTCTCAGAAGTAGCCGGATACGCGACGACGCGGGTAGATGCTTCTCAACTCGATGAGGTCACTTTCGTTGGCGTTGACAATCTCGTCGCCAATAAAGGAGGAAAGATAAACGCGAACTATTTGCCGAATACGGCACGGCTGACCGGGTATAAGTGCGGTGACATTCTGCTTGGAAATATCCGTCCGTACCTCAAGAAGGCCTGGCGTGCGACCTCTGACGGCGGATGCAGCGGTGATGTGCTTGCTATCCGTATCAGCGAAGACGCACAGCGCGTACTCTCTTCGGAGTTTCTTTACTATCTCCTGTCATCAGATGAGTTCTTTGCTTACAATATGCAGCACGCAAAAGGCGGGAAGATGCCGCGCGGTAGCAAGCCTGCAATTCTCGCCTACAGAATTCCTGTGCCGCCGTTGGAGGTGCAGCGAGAGATCGTTCGTATTCTAGATACGTTCACGGAGTTGGAGGCGGAGCTGGAGGCGGAGCTGGAGGCCCGATGTCAGCAGTACGAACACTATCGCGCGGAGCTCTTGAAATTGCCCAATGCGGGTACGGTCCAACTCTCGCAACTTATCAATGGTCTTAGTTCGGGACGAAACAAGTCACGAGTCGAAGGTGGAAAGTACCCAGTTTACGGTTCAACGGGCAAAATTGGTTCGACCGATCAGGCGTCCTTTGAGAATGATGCTCTTCTTGTGGCACGAGTTGGAGCAAATGCGGGTCGGGTCAACGCGGTGTCAGGTTCCTATGACGTCTCAGACAACACGCTTATTGTGATACCTAACGAGAAGTGGCATGAGAGGTTTGCGTTTCACCAACTTACCTCGATGAACCTTAACCAGTACGCAGTCGGCGGAGGCCAACCTTTGATTACGGGTCGATTGCTCAAGGGGCTGGAGGTACCTGTCCCCGCCATCAAGGAGCAACGGCGTATTGCTGAGTTGCTCGACAAGTTTGACGATTTGGTCAACAACCTGAGTGTAGGTCTTCCTGCTGAGCTAAACGCGCGTCGGAAGCAGTATGAGTACTACCGTGACAAGCTGTTGACGTTCGATGAGGTCCCGGCATGAGTGAGGTTCCTTCGCGAAAGTACGATCCGATCGCGGTTTCGGCTGAGAGCACAGTCGTCGCTGAGTATGAGGCGGGCCCGCATAGCGGGGGTGCCTACCAGTCTGAAGCCGTGCTGGAGAACGAGTTCATTCGCCTCCTACAGTCGCAGGCGTACGAGTACCTGCCGATCACCACCGAAGCGGAACTCGTAGCGAACCTGCGCCAGCAGCTGGAAGCACTGAATCACGTACTGCTCAGTGACGACGAGTGGGAACGGTTCTTCTTCCAAAGCGTGGCGGGGAAGAACGACGGTATCGCCGAGAAGACCGTCCGCATCCAGGAAGACCACATACAGGTTCTCAAGCGCGATGATGGGTCGAGCAAGAACATCAGCCTGTTTGATAAGAAAAACATCCACAACAACCGCCTGCAGGTGATCAACCAGTACGAAGTCGCTCAAGGCGGCGACTCCGGCGGAACCTACGCCAACCGATATGACGTAACTATCCTCGTCAATGGGCTGCCGATGGTCCACGTAGAGCTCAAACGTCGTGGCGTGGACATTCGTGAAGCGTTCAACCAGATTGACCGCTACCAGCGCGACAGTTTCTGGGCCGGCTCCGGCCTGTTCGAATACGTCCAGTTATTCGTCATCAGCAACGGGACGCTGACGAAGTACTACTCGAACACCACCCGCAGCCAGCACCTCGATGAGAGCCAGAAGCCGGGTCGCAAGCGGAAGACCTCGAACAGTTTTGAGTTCTCTTCCTGGTGGGCCGACGGGACGAACAAGCCGATTAGGGAGCTGACTGCATTCGCGAAGACGTTCTTCGCCAAACACACCCTGCTGAACATCCTCACCCGCTACTGCGTGCTCACCGCTGACAAGCTCCTACTAGTGATGCGGCCGTATCAGATCGTGGCGACGGAGAGGATCCTGCAGCGGATCAAGGTCGCGACGAACTACAAACGTCTCGGTACCGTGGATGCCGGTGGGTATGTGTGGCACACGACGGGGTCGGGGAAGACTCTGACGTCGTTCAAGACGGCCCAGATCACTTCGAAGCTATCGAGTGTGTCCAAGGTGCTGTTCGTCGTCGACCGCAAGGACCTGGACTACCAGACGATGCGGGAGTACGACCGGTTTGAAAAGGGTGCAGCGAACTCGAACACCTCGACAGCAGTCCTTAAACGCCAGCTCGAGGATCCGAATGCGCGGATCATCATCACGACGATCCAGAAGCTCTCGACGTTCATCCGGGCGAACAAGGGCCACCTAGTTTATGACCAGCATGTGGTGATCATCTTCGATGAGTGCCATCGGTCCCAGTTCGGTGACATGCACACCGACATCACCCGGGCGTTCAAGCACTACAACCTGTTCGGGTTCACCGGTACCCCAATCTTCGCAGCCAATGCCGGCAGTGGTGGGAACCCGCAGCTGAAGACGACGGAGCAGGCGTTCGGTGACAAGCTCCACACGTACACGATCGTTGATGCGATCACGGATAAGAACGTGCTGCCGTTCCGCATCGACTACGTCAACACGATCCGCGTTGGCAACGTCATCGACAAACAGGTCTCCTCGATCGACACAGAGAAGGCACTGCTGTCTCCTGTTCGGGTCGGCAAAATCGTCGACTACACGCTCGAGCACTTTGACCAGAAGACTAAACGATCCTCCAGCTACGAACACTCGGTCGTCACCAATGTGACGGCGGCGGTCCGGACACGCCGGCAAGCTGAAGCGTTGCGAGAGCGCAAGCGGGTACGCGGGTTCAATGCGCTATTCGCAGTGGCCTCAATCGACGCCGCCCGCCGCTACTACCGTGAGTTTCAGGTCAAACAGGAAGGACTCCGTCCTGATCGTCGGTTGAAGATCGGCTTGATCTACTCCTACGGTGTCAACGATGCACCGGATGCTGGCGACGGCATCCTCGACGATGAGGCTTTCGACACCGAAGGACTGGGCTCTGATGCGAGGGACTTCCTCGAGGCCGCGATCGGCGACTACAACGAGCTGTTCGGGACGAGCTACGACACGAGTTCGGATAAATTCCAGAACTACTACAAGGACTTGTCGATGCGGTTGAAGAACCGCGAGATCGACCTCGTCATCGTCGTGAACATGTTCCTCACCGGCTTCGACGCCACCACCTTGAACACGTTGTTCGTCGACAAGAACCTCCGCGCCCACGGTCTGATCCAGGCGTACTCACGGACCAACAGGATCCTGAACTCGGTGAAGACTTACGGGAACATCGTCGCGTTCCGGAACCTCGAGGCCGAGACGAACAAAGCTCTCGAACTGTTCGGCAACAAGGACGCTCATGGTGTCGTACTACTCAAACCCTACAGCGAGTACTACAGCGAGTACGCCGAGAACGTCTCCGAGCTGTTGCAGGACTTCCCGCTGGGTACGCAGATTGTGGGGGAGGGTGCGCAGAAGCGATTCATTGAGCTGTTTGGCAAGATCCTGAGGTTGGACAACATCCTAACTTCCTTCGACGACTTTGCCGGCAACGAGATACTCACAGAGCGTCAGGGCCAGGACTACCGCAGCACTTACCTCGACCTATACGCCGAGTATCGGCAGGAACGGGGCGGCGAGAAGGAACTCATCAATGACGAAGTGGTCTTCGAAATCGAACTGATCAAACAGGTCGAGATAAACGTCGACTACATCCTCATGCTCGTCACCCGATATCAGCAGGCACATGGCAATGGGGAGGACAAGGAAGTCCTTGCCGAAATCAATCGTGCCGTGGAGGCCAGCCCGTCGCTTCGGAACAAGAAAGACCTCATCGTCGACTTCGTGGATACTGTCTCGATGGACGCGCAGGCGTCGGATCAGTGGGCGGAGTTCATCCACAAACGCAAGGATCACGAACTCTCCCAAATCATCGAGGACGAGAGCCTTCGAGAAGATGAAGCTCGTGAGTTTGTCGACCGGTCTTTCGAGCGTGGTGGCGTCCGTGAAGGCGGAACTGAGCTGTCGCAGATCTTGCCGCCGACACGGCGGTTTGGGCAGAGGTCAGGTGACTACAGCGCGAAGCGTCGGCGCGTGTTGGCGCGGCTTCAGGCGTTTTTCGAACGGTTCTCGACGCTGTAGTAAGGTCCACCGTGCGTTAAGCGGCGTAAGAACTGTCATGCGCGGATTTTCAGTACCTCGACTATCCTGAGCACATGTTCTCAATGATGAGTCCAGCATGAGTACGTGCGCAGTCGTGTGGTGCGACCGTGTTGCAGTAGCGCGGGGCGTCTGCGAGAGGTGCTATGGCAGATACAGGCGTGGCCTCGGCCCGAACGATACTCGGCGCTACACGACTCGGGAGACGAAGGAGCGGGTGCAAAGCGAAGCCACCGAGCGTCGTGAAGCTGGTGAAGGCATCGCCGACATCGCAGTCTCGTTGGGCGTCAATGAGTCGACGATGGGCAAATGGCTGCGGGACTGGGGAGTACGGCCAGCAACCGGAAAATACGGGCAATCGCTGGCGCAAAACCAGTGGAAGCGGTGGACCCGCGAGGACGCAGTGATCGCATACACGCGCACCGATCTGTCGATCGCAGAGCGCGCTGAGTTCTTGAATCGCTCATACACGGCAGTGGCCGGATTCGTCCGCGACTATCGGCAACGACCAGGCGACCCATATCGAATCAAGTAAAGACGGTTAGCAGCCTTGCCCGTGGCGCAATGGTCCGCCTGCTTCATGGCCACTGCTCTCCGTCGTAGAAGCGGACGAGCTGGTGGGGCTCTAGGTGCGCCTTTAGACATCGCGCAACCTCGTCGCAGTAGGACCAAGCTTCGGATACGTGGCGTAAGGCCGTTGACGCAGATCTCGCGGCGAACCGCTGAGTGGCATTGATATCCGCTCGATCTCCTGGCCCTACTTGGGAGGTCAGGCCGGCGTCAGCGTGCGAGACATCTGCTCGAAGCCGACATCGCCAATACTTGACGCTTCGCGAACGTACTTCTCAATATCATTCAGAAGACCCGTGGTGAATTGGCTTGCTTCTTTTAAGCTACTGGCTTCTACGACAAGATCCAGATCAATTAGATCCGACTTGGTGCTCTGATCGAAGGTCATGCGGTGTGCAAATGAATCCAGGTTCGGACTCATTTCATAGGCTGTCTGGAGCCATTGTAGGACACGGTCTCGATTACCCACACCGGAGATCTCAATCTCGATGGATACAGAGAAGAAGCGTGGCTTGCTCGGACCTTGGTTGGGCAGATGATTCGCCATGATTCTCCCGCCATTAGTTTCCATTTACTCGTACGATAGCTGTTGCCGTCCTGCCAGCAGGAGTACATCGGTAACCTTCTATTCGGCCGTCTGCCCGTCCGTAATGTGGAGCGGTTTGATCCTGTCATCCGGTGCAACGAGACCCGGAGTGAGTTGTCCGTTCCAGTGCCGCGTCCATGCGTAACCGGAAGCGTCAGTAAAAGCCATACTGACGTACACGTTCTCAGCTGGCACCCCGAACTTGAGTCGTTCCGTAACTACTGCCCTTGGCGGAATCGACAAAGTTCCGCCTTGAGACCGTCCAAGACGATCCCAACCTAGGGCGGCATCAGTCGTCGTTTGGTACACGAGTCCATGTACCGGGTAGTCAGTTTCATTCTTCACGAAGACAAGTGAATGGCCTTCGGAAGCTTCAGCACGTTCAGCCCAGCAGTAGACCCGGGCCATTTCACGTTTTGCTTCGGCCTCCTTCATCGCCCGCGACAGATGTTCCCGCCAAAGTCCAAGCAGGGCCAGGCCCAGCGCGATGATTGCTGCTGAAATGGTGCCGATTGCCGATAACCAATCTGCCGCGTTGGGTGAGCTGTCCAAATGTGCTTCCTTCCACTGCCGACGACGCCGTCCGCGCATAAAAGGGGGGTCTCTGTATGTGCTCCGGACCAAAACTAGCCTCCTACATCTTATGTAGAAGAGACTCAAGAGCAGGGAACCCTGACCGTGCTTTTGGCTGGACGTCCGTCAGTTGCTGCCCACATCCGCGGACGAAGATCGATAAGTGGCAACTCGCGACCGCCGCCAGGATCACGCTATTCACTTGAATTTGGTGAGGACAACTATGAATCCAGTGTCACCCACCTCAGACACGGAGTGCCATGGGTATCGCCCGGGGGTTTCTGGTAATGGCCTTTATCAGGGCATGGAAAACGTCGACCGTCGCGTGAGCCGGAGCATCGAGGAAATCAACACCGGCAATCCAGCATGGAAGAATGGGGGCATCACCGTCATCTGAAAAATGAGGAGCTCTTACATGTTCAACCGATTCCGCAGCCCCCTCGACGTCGCATGCGGACCACAAGGGAGAGCCCGGTGGATCCGGTCCCTCGGCTCAAACTGAGAGGATCGTACGCACACTCTTATTCATGGGTCAGAACTCGCGAACGGGAGCCTCAGTACCCTTCGTAGACGTCGGTAACTTCAGCCGAAGGTTCAGATGACCGACTCACAGTCTGGACGTCAATTTCGGGCTGATACGAAAACTCTGATCCGTCCAACGTGAAAGTCTGGATCTGAGGCTCATCTTCGATGCCAGTCACCTCATACGTAATTTCCCACTGACCGCTGGGGACTTCCGTACCAACGTAGCTCGGTTCAACGCGCAAGTTGACGTTGCACCCCGCTGAGCCGAAGCACTCCTGCTCTTTCACGATCAGCTCAACTTCGAAATCGCTAGCCACAGGACTGTAGTCAGGCTCCACCTCGGGCGAATCCTCGGTGTCTGCTTCCTCGCCCAACGCATCCGGTGAGTCGAAAGCAGACTGCGGCGAAGCCGACTCATCCTTTGAGTCTGTCGTGTAGTAAACGAGGGACGTACCGCCAATGCCGAGACCGATACCGACAACAAATGTGAGGGGAATCAGCCAATAATTCCGCTTCGAGCGGCGGTGCTGCTTCGGGGGGAATTGCATGTCCTGAGTCGGAGGCAAACTGGTCATTGGAAACGTCCTTGGGGGTAGTGACTAGAGGGAGTCGGATAAGACGCCCTATCGAATACATTTACTACGTCATCCTTTTTATGTAGCTTCATTCTCCGGGAGTGCTTCTTCTTGCGAAACCAACCCATTACAGACCAATTTCCGATACATCAGTCACGAACTCATAGTCCCACTCGTAACCTTCTTCGTCGGAGATATCAAGAAGCTCATTCCCGTACTCTGCGATCTCCTCATACTGTTCATCAGTGTCCTCATCCAGAGCCACATCGATATTGAGAGTCGCCACTCCGAGATTGAAGTCAGCTAGCTGTGTTGCTCCGCTACAGGAGAGATCGTCTTCAATGTCACCAATGAGATCTTCTCCATCATCCGAGAGATCGTCGATGTAGCTCTTCTGGTCAGGAGCATCCCGAGCGGCTACAACTAGCTCCCATCCCATGGACAACTGAGAACCGACCTCCGCCACGGTGAAGCACGGCCAGTTGTTCTGTGATTGCACTGGAGGCCCGCTGTAATCCGCAATCGGCTCAACCGCTTCTTCCTCCGTCGACTGAACTTCGTTGCTCCCCGGTGCTTGTCCGCAACCTGCCAATGTCAACGCAGCGGCCACCATGACCGCGCAAAGCTTTACGCTTTTCACATGTTCTCACCTAGTGGAGCACAGTGCTCCAGGCGGGCGCTGAGCGTATCCGTAGTTCACGACTCCACCTCACCAGTATTGCCAGGATCGGAAGACGACGCATTCACTTTCTCGGCAAACGTCCGAGCCTTTGCAGTGTGCTTCGCGCTACCACTGATCGTTCCAATGATCTGGTCGTCACGCTCCAACACCACGTGAACTTCATTATGGTTCTTACGAATCAGCGCACCTACGCCAGCACCGAGCGGCCCGAACAGCACGCCTCCGGCAACAACACGTTTTGCGCTCACATAGGTTCCGACGTTCGCGCCGTCCTGCACAGTCGCCGTAAGTCCAGCCGTGGGCAGCTTCTCGAAGCCTGTCTTCGTGCGGTACTGAATGCGGAATCCGTCGAGGAACGAACCACCGAATGATCCGTTGTATTTTTGAGACGGCAACTCCGACTTGAACCATGACTTGAGCTTGGACACGGTGACTCTCCTAATTGGCGTGTGTTACTTAACGAGGTCCGACATGTCCTTGGGGAAGCCTGGTGCACCGAGTGCATCCCACGCCTGGTTGAGTGCGCCATCGTCAAGGGACCACACCGCCATACCGTCATCAATGAAGTACTTACCCAGGGGTGCCTCTTCTGCCACACCCTCCATGAAAATTTCCGCCTGCACGTCGCTGCCCGAGACGATCACACCAATACTTTTGGACTCGCATACTCCGGTTGCATACTGAGCTATGCCTCTGTCGATGAATTCGTTGTCCCAGTCGCATTCTTCAAACCAGACGTCGAGATCTTTCTGAGCGGCGACAAGACGCTTCGTGAGTGGGTCAACGGGGTCCGCCTTCTTCGGCTTCACCGTCTCAGCTTTGGATGAGGGCTTGGGCTTCTCCACCTTCGGAGACTCGGCCTTCTTCGGTTCCGGTGCCTTCGTTTCCTTTGGCTTCTCTACCGGCTCGTCGGCTCTCGACTCGTCGACCTTCTTAGCCGCCTCCTGTGTGACCTCAGCAACAGGTTCAGCTTCGTACCCGTTTGCCATGAGGATCAACCCAGAAACCAACAGTGCCGCGAACACTGCAAAAACGAATGTTCCTGCACCAATGAAAACTGCGGCGATCTTGTGGGACTTCGCCCATGCGGTAATCTTCTTCATGACGGCGCTCCTATTCAGCGTTGTCGTGCGGGTCACTCGGTTGCTTCGGGTGGCCCGCTCCTATTTAGTATTTTGAAAGTATCACTGCCGTTGTTGAATCAGAAACGAGTTATCACGAATTCTAGGATTCACCTGTAATTTGTTACCAGAATGTATCCATGAGCGCAGAAAAAGAGGCAGATTGCCCGAACGCTGACCCAAGCAACCGAGGCGAAAGCGCCGCCCCGCGACGAAGCCAAGCGCCCCGAATGGCGACGTCACGAACGTCCTGTCCCGCAATAGCGTGGGCTATCGAACCGACGTTTCAACAGGGACGTCGAATCGATACATCAGTGGTTCACCATTCGTGAGACCGACGAAAACAGGACGACCTACAGGTGTATACCCGGCCTTCCATGCTTCGTCAGTGGCCTCGTCATCAAGCTTGATAATTCGTTCTCCGCGTTGGTAGACGGACTGAACACGCTTGGCTTCAATCTGATCGGTAGCTGCAATTTCAATTCTCAACTTCGGCATACAGCGACCGTAAATCGGTTTCCCCTGAACGTTCCCGTGGGCTGAACCTGACCATTTCCTGTTAAGCGAACGTTTCGCTTTCCGGACGCCTCAGCGATTCCAGAGCCGACTCGCGCTCGACCAATCGCTCGACGCGCCCACGTGCGTGATCGGAATCGTCGGTACGGACGGAAAAGTCTTGAGCACAGTCGGCAAGAAAGTCGGCCGTCCTACCCGGAGCCGGTCGAGGAGGAACTGGATCATCGTCAGCTGGCCGAAGGTCCGAGACCAGTCGGTGGCGACTGCGTCAAGGTCCGGTTGCCGACCCACCGGCGGCAACTTCGGCGAGAGTGTATGCACGCGGTTGAATAGCCGACCATGGTGTGCGCAGATGTTGCGCACGATGTTCAGTGCCTTGAGCCAGCTCGTCAACTGTGGCGCAGTGAGTCCACACACGTCGGCGACGGTGTTCTGGACACCGCGGGGTGCGAAGCCGTACAAACGCGTCAGACGACCCCAATCCAACAGCTCGATCGCTGCCCAGACCGGAAGCACCCCACCACACTTCGCGTGATGATGCGCGACGAAGTCCTCGCGCGACTGCCTTAACTCAAACTCATATCCATCGAGCCATCGACGGTAAACACTTTCGTTGCGTGCAGTGGGGCCTAACTTGCCGGGGTCAAGGTGTGCGCAGGGGTCGACGCGTCCGAGCTCATGGCCAAGCAGTGCGCGGATCGCCAGTTCGATGGGCGTCAGGACAGAGAAGGTCGCCGCACGCAACCGGGCGTCGAAGTCATAGAGTGCGATGACGTCGCTGAGGCGGGTGCCGGTATAGAAGTCATCTTCGCGCCCTGTCTTGGATTGCTTCCGGAACGGATACCAGTACCCACTCAGGCGATAGTAGTTGACGCGTTGCAGGGTAGCCAGAGCCGTATCGCGATCTCCCACATCCATACCGCGCTCAGACAGCAGGTCGATCTGCTCATCGTAGGACTTGTACTCCTTGACCCCGTTGTCCAAGAACACCACCTGAGAAAAATGAGGACCGGCCCTGGACCTACCGAAGTAGGCGGAACCGGTCGTGATGAGTCAATACTATCGTGTGCCGGGGGTGTTGACGCAATCTCGCGTCTCGGTGAACACTGCGCCACCGTACGATCGATCCCTGAGGTGGAGAGAGAAGCCGCGACTACGTGACGGCCTCAGCTTGTTACATCGAGTAACCAGCCCTCTCCACTGCTTAACTTAGGCAATGGAGATATGCCCTAGAAGCAGAGCACCCTGGCGGCTTCACTCTCAAATCGGCCCGAGTTTATAAACCTCGTCGGAGATTGCCCCGGCGGCCGCCGCTGCCTTGGGCCCGTACTTTTCCAGCTTGTCCGGACTCAATCGACTTGCAGGGCCCGAGACCGAGACCGATGCAATCGGCTTACCTTCGGCATCGACGATAGCGGCACCTGTGGAGCAGATACCGTCGCTGAGCCCCCTGTCGTTCGTGGAATATCCGAGTTCCCGTGCTCTTTCGATCTTTTCTTTAAGTGCACTGGGGTCCGTAATCGTCTTCTCAGCAACCTGCAGGAGGCCCTGGGAAATGTAGTCCTCAATCTGATCATTGTCGTATCTGGACATGATCGCGAGGCCTGTCGCCGAGGCGTGCATCGGGTTCCGATCGCCGATTGGCAGAAACGCTCGCAGTGAGTGCGACGTGTCCAGTCGTTCGATGAGCACCACGTCCCGAGCATCGGGCACAGCCAAATGGATCGTCTCCGTGGTTATTAGCTGGAGATTGTTGAGATGGGGCATTGCAATCTGGCGGATGTCGCTCGGACTGCCAGCGTTCTTGCACACAGAGAAGCCCCGTGACGTCAGCTGCCATTGCACCGGTGGTTCCGGGGTCTCTGCGATCCACCCCGCCTCTTTGAGAGTGAGCAGATAGCGTTGCACGCTGCCTTTCGGCAACTCCGCTGTGCGGCTGAGGGCCGTGAGTCCGACTTTCTCAACTTCCGCGATGAGCTCAAGCAGTCGAAATGCTGTGAGCACACTATTGATAGTCATCCGATATTCCTTGACGGTAAGTGTTTTGATTCATAGTATCGAAACAGGGTTCACAGTATAGTTCGATGGTCCACCTGATGAACCAGGAATTTCGTAGAGAAATGGATGAAACATTGGCGTTTCAATTGACTGCTCTAGCAATATTCATTGCCCTCTTCGCCATCTGCTCATGGCGAGGTGTTCACATCGGTATCTTCATGTTTCCAGCAGCATGCGGAATCGGAATCTGGTTGGCGTCGATGTCCCTCGAAGACGTCGTAGCCGGGTTCCCGATCGACATTCTCGTCCTGCTAGTAGGTGTGACCTACTTCTTCTCGGTCGCGCGATCCAACGGGACGATCGACCGGCTAGTGGATTACGCGCTCAGCAGGGTCGGCAATCGGTCCGCTCTGCTTCCACTGGTCTTTTTCCTCTTGTCACTCGGTATCGGAGCAATGGGGTCGCCGCTGGCCTCGCTCGTCGTTGTCCCGATTGCCATGCCGCTTGCCAGGAGATACAAAATGGATCCGATGGTAATGGCGTTGGCTATGGGAACAGGCGGCAGTGCGGGAGCATTCGCGCCGACCAGTCTCTTCGGCATCGTCACCTACGGCACAGCCCGGGAAGCAGACATTGCCATCAACCCCTTCGCGCCATTCGGCGTCGCGTTGGGAATGAACCTCCTGCTGCTCGTGTGCGGCTTCTTCATGTTCGGTGGAGCCAAACTCATTCGGGAGACGTTCGGTCGTGAGTCTCTCGACAGCGATGGCGGATCCGCCGCAGGTGGGCCCTCACATGGTGCTCGTAATCCTGGTGAAGAGTATGGAATCGGCAGTGGCGAGGGACGAAGCCCGAGCCCAGCTGGGGAGACCACCGCAGTTGACACATTGGCCGACAGATCCATGCGCGGTAAGACGACGTTCTCCGGGATCCAAGTCTTCACATTTGCCTGCATTATCGGGCTAGTTGTCGCAGTCATCGGGCTCGCAATTGCTGGGGAAGATCCGGACATCGGAGTCCTTGCATTCGCATTCGGTGCAATTCTCACTTTCGTTGATCCGGCCAGCGGCAAAAAAGCCATTCCGCAGATCGACTGGTCGACCGTGCTGCTTGTCGGCGGAATCATCACCTACGTCGGTGTGCTCGAACACATGGGCGCTGTCGACCTGCTCGGCGAAGGCGCGGCGAGCATTGGTGCCCCGATTGTCGCCGCACTCGTAATCTGCGTTATCGGGGGTGTGGTCTCCGCCTTCGCATCGACGACAGGAATCCTCGCTGCGCTCGTGCCTCTGGCCCTGCCGCTCGTGGCCAACGGTGGTGTTACAGGCTGGACTGTCATCTGCGCCCTGGCTGTCTGCTCGTCAATTGTCGATGTCTCGCCCTTCTCAACTGTGGGGGCCACATTCGTCGCGACCGTAGAGGAATACCAGCGTGAGCGAATGACCAAGCTGCTTCTGCGGTGGGGCCTGTCGATGGCAATCGTCGGCCCTGTCATTCTCGTCGGAACTCTCGTCCTTCCGGGCACGCTCTGAGTTTCACATCATCCAACAGCACATCATCGTTCCAAAGGAGAACCACATGAGCGATTCGCTCCCGTTACAGGGCATTAGAGTCATGGACCTCACCCGGGCACTCTCAGGTCCATTCTGTACAACACTGCTCGGCGACCTCGGTGCCGAAATCATCAAGATCGAAAGTGTGAAGAGCGGGGACTCGGCGAGGATCTGGCCACCTTACGAAGGCGACCACAGTCTCTATTTCGAAGCGGTGAATCGCGGTAAGAAATCGATCGCCATCGACTTCTACTCCGATGAGGGTCGAGAGATCCTCAAGGATATTGCGAATAATTCCGATGTCATCGTTGAGAACTTTCGTCCCGGAGTGCTCGCAAAGACAGGCCTGGATCCGGTCGACCTGCGGAAGGGCAACCCTGACCTTGTCGTTCAGTCAATCAGCGGATTCGGCCAGACCGGTCCACTTAGCCAATATGCCGGTCTCGACCAAGTCATACAGGCAATGTCGGGAATCATGTCGGTGACCGGCTCGGATTCTGATAACACCTTCCGAGTTGGATTGCCGATCGTCGACATCGTTACGGGAATCTTCTCCGCTCTGGGAGTCACCGCTGCATTGGCAGGCAGAGCACAGGTGGGCACGGGACTAAACGTCGCGACCTCACTGCTGGAATCAGCAGTAGCCATTTCTGTCTTCCAGGGGCAATCGACTCTGAGCAATCACACGGTTCCGGAGCCTCATGGCAATGACCATCCCGTGATTGTCCCCTATGGTGCCTTCGCTACCAAGGACGTCCCGATCGTCATTGCTGTCGGAAGCGATAAACACTGGATCAAGTTCTGCAATCTCATCGGGCTGCCGGATCTGCCTGAAGACCCGAGGTATGTGGGATCGGGCGACAGATTCACCAACCGAGATGTTCTCAAAACGGACCTCGAAGCGGCACTCGTCCAGAAACCGGCAGCCGAGTGGATGCACGAGATCCGTGAGGCGGGGATCCCAGCCGGACCGATCTATACCTACGACCAAGTCTTCGAAGATGAACAGGTGAACGCACTCGAGATGGTCCAGACCGTTCGCCGCGAGAATGGAAGCACACTGCCGCTGGTGCGCGGTCCGCTGTCAGTCAATGGTCGACCAACTCCTGTGCAGTCAGCCCCTCCGACCCTGGGCAACAGCACCGAGGAAGTTCTGGAAGGGATCGGATACACAGCAGACCGAATTCGCAATTTGGCGAGCAACGGAGTCATCAGACTCCTTGACGAAGCAGAGGCACGAGCATGACTGAAACCACCCAGGGCCTCATAATGAAGGTCGACGGATCGGTCGCCACGATCTGGATCCGAAACGAGGGGCGTCGCAATGCCATGACGTCACAGATGTGGGAGCAGTTTCCCGAGCTGATAGCGCGGGCACGTGCTCACAGTGCTGTGATGGTCATCGTCCTTCGCGGATTTGGCGATGACTTCTCCGCTGGAGCTGATATCTCGGAGCTGCGCACGATCAGCACTGCCAAGGGCTCAGGGGGTGCTTCGGCGACGACGAAGGCCGAAACCGCAATCGCGTCCAGCCCGAAGCCGACTGTCGCGGCCATTGATGGCTACTGCATCGGCGGTGGCTGGGAAATAGCTGCCGCTTGCGACTTTCGAGTCGCAACCCGCAATGCCAAGCTTGCCATCACGCCTTCCAAGATGGGCATCGTCTATCCTCTCAGCGCGATCAAGCGGCTTGTCGACATCGCCGGACCCAGCGTGGCCAAAGATTTGCTGCTGACAGGCAGAATGCTCACGGCTGAACAAGCCCTCGGCTTCGGCATGGTCACTCAACTGGCTGGTGAAGGAGAGCTGACCGAACACATCGCTGCTCTGGCGGATCAGCTTGGTTCTCGGTCGCAACTTTCGATTCAAGCGATGAAGAACATCGTCGATGCGATTGTCGCGGATGCAGACGTCGAATCCCGTGAGGGCGTCTGGCGGTCTGAGGTGGAGACAAGCGGCGAAAGGGAGACGGGAGTTCAGGCCTTCCTTGATCGGAGGCCCGCTGAATTCGGTTGGACGGGCGAACGCTTCTGGAACGACCATCCCGAAGTAGGTGTGCACGAATAACCCTCCTTGGAGTGGTTGTGACGCCAATGGCGTCACAACCACTCCAAGGCACGTGTTGCGCACTTAGGAGATCTCATCGACTAGGGCCTGTCTCCTTTATTGGCGTAGCCAATTCAGGGTGGCGCTGAGGATGACGGGACTGATGCAAAGAAAGGTGACAGTTTGAGTGTCAAGCTGCGAGAGCAGCTGGCTCTATGATTGCTTCGTACTCTACTGGTGTCAATCGACCCAACCGGGCTTGTCGGCGACGTCGGTGATATGTCCGCTCGATCCAGGTCACGATCGCGATTCTCAACTGGTCGCGAGTGGTCCACCGGCGACGGTCG
>NZ_JABUYE010000018.1:0-80651 GCF_014897485.1 Brevibacterium sp. FME37 | reverse complement strand
CAGCAGGACCTGAAATCCCGCTACCTTGGGTGTCCACTATTCGAGGCTAACCTCATGGAGTCGGCGGAGAAGGCTCTGGGTGAGGCTGAGGGGCGTGAGCGGGTGAAGATCGCGACGCGTGAGGGCATGTTGGCTGAGGCGCGCAGTCATCTGCAGGCCGAAGCCGCCAGCCACGAATTCAGCCCCCGCTGAAGCCCTGAACAGAAAATAGGCGAATAGCCAGGTTCTGCGGCGACGCCGGGCGGGTCAGAGAGGACTGCTCTTTGGCTATGACAACGCCCGGCGTTTCACTGCATAAGAATCATCGCGGTACCTACTGTCCCGAGGGTCCGCACGGCTTCCCGCTGCTCGTCGCCGCCCACCCTGGACCGCCTTCGTCGCCCTGACCGGAGTGGTGCTGGCGATCACCGGCGCCGAAGCACTGTTCGCCGATATGGGTCACTTCGGTCGCCTGCCCATCTCCCGGGCCTGGCTCTTCATCGTCCTGACGGCACTCGTCCTCAACTATCTGGGATAGGTCGGCCTGGACCTGCGCACACCGGGGGACATCGGCCATCCCTCCTTCGACCTCGTTCCCGACTGGGCGATGATCCCTGCAGCGGTCCTTGCGACCATGGCCACGGTCATCGCCTCACAGACTGTCATCGCTGCGGCCTTCTCCGCGATCCAACAGGCCGGACGACTGCAGCTCCCTCCACCGTTCGGCGTCGTGCGCGTGTCCCAGTTTTCACCCGGTCAGATCTACGTTCCGCTCGTCAACGCACTGCTCGCCGTCGCCGTCATCGCCGTCGTCGTGGTCTCCAACCTGACGAAGTTCCTTTCCTGCGGTTGGCTGCCGATCGCCATCGGCCGCGTCATCTTCGTCGGTGGTCTGGCCGGGCCGAGGGCACCCACCAGGATGCCCGGCACCGCGGTGTACCAGTGCCACTCCGTGAAGCTCGTTCCCGCGGCCATGCAGACCCTGATCAGACATCAGTCGGTCGTCCATGAGAGGGTGCTCATCGTCAAGATCATGACCGGGCACAAACCGTTCACCACCGAGGCGAGGCTCATCGAGCGAGGGCATGGAGTCACCACCATCGAACTGGACGACGGTTTCAGCCTGCCGCCCAAGGTGCCCGACCTCCTCAATCGAATTGAGCAGGCACAGTCGCGGCCGGCCGGCTCGCCGAGTGTGGCCGACGCGGTGTACTTCGTCCCCGAGGTCGCCCCTATCCGGGGGAGAACTCTCCGATGCGCCGCTGGCAGCGGGCCATCTTCATCAACTTCATGCGACTGCGTCCGGATCTGCTCAACCAATACCACCTGTCGCGTGATCACAGCATCGTGGTCAACCGCGAGGTCCCGATCTGAGCCGTCCCTTCGCACCGCAGCAGGGAAGCGCAGGGAGTACTGTCAGTCCAAGAGCAGGAAACCCTCTGACCGGAAGGACACCGCCCATGAGCGAAACCAGTGCACGCGTCGCCGTCATCGGCAGCGGAATCGCCGGAGCCAGCGTTGCCTTCGGGCTGGCTTCACGCGATGTTGCGGTCACCGTCTTCGACGATGCCATGGCCGGTCAGGCGACCGCCGCCAGTGCCGGGATCATCGCGCCGTGGGTCTCGACGAGCACCGGCGCCTACTACGAGACCTACGCCGCCGGCGGCAATTTCTACCCCGAATTCCTCGACCGGCTCAGCGCGCTCGGGATCCCCGAGCTGGGCTACCGCCGGTCCGGCGCCCTAGTCGTCAACGAGGATCCCACTTTCCTCGCCGAGGCGGCCCATCTCATCCGTGATCGCATCGCGGCTGCCGGGGCAGTCGCAGGCGAGGCGCATGAGTGTGACTCCGCGAATCTCAGGGAGCTGTTCCCACCGATCGCAGCGGACATGTCCGGGCTCTTCATCAGCGGGGGAGGCCGGGTCGATGGGCGCACCCTGCGCGACGCGGTCCTCACCGGGGCGAAGGCCTACGGGGCCGGACTCGTCGCGGACACGGCCCGAACGATCACCGCTGGAACTTCGGGCACATGGTCCGTGGGGACCACCTCGGCGGTGGAGGACTTCGACGCCATCGTCATCGCCGGTGGCGCGCGCAGCTCGGAGATCCTGGAGCGCCTGGGCCATACGGTGGCGATCACAGCGCAGCGCGGGCAGCTCATCCATCTGGGCCTGCACGGGGCCAACACCTCGTCGTGGCCGACGCTGCATCCGCTCGACCACCATTACATCACGCCCTTCGACGGCGGCAGAGTCGTCATCGGCGCCACCCGTGAGGACGGTGTCGGCTTCGACGTGCGCACAACGGCGGCGGGGCAGAAGCAGGTCCTCGATGACGCCCTGAGAATCGCTCCCGGGCTGGCCGAGGCGACGATTCTGGAGACAAGAGTCGGAGTCAGGCCCATGTCCACGCGTCCCAGTGGGCTGCCCTACGCCGGAGCCGTTCCAGGGGCACCTGGGCTGTGGCTGGCCTCAGGCTTCGGCGCCGGCGGGTTGACGATGGGTCCGCTCATCGGCGACGGCCTAGCCGCAGCGATCCTCGGACAGGAGGCACCGGCGATCGCACACCTGGGGCTGTGACCTGCGGCACGTCTGGCTTGGTAGTCTGAGGTCATGAAACCGGTGCTGCCCCGAGCCTTCCGATGGTTCTGGGCGGGCGAAGCCGTCTCCGGATTCGGTACCTGGATCACATTCCTCGCCCTGCAGGTCATCATCGTCGACCACTTGCACGCAGGAACCGTGGGCCTGGGCTGGATGAACGCCGCGAGGTGGCTTCCGTACCTGCTCTTCGGACTCATCCTCGGTGCACTCATCGACCGAGTCCGACGTCGACCCGTCATGATCGCAAGCGACCTTCTTCGAGCTCTGCTGCTGTGTGCGATCCCGGCGCTGTGGGCACTTGGCCTGCTCAGCCTGGTACCGCTGCTCCTCATCGTGGCCATCCTGGGAACGGCAACGTTGGTCAACGACAGTGCTTCGCAGGCATTCGTGCCCCGGCTCGTTCCCGTCGGCGGCCTGCAGGCGGCTCACGCGCGAATCGATGGCACGAACGCGGTTGCCCAGACCGCGGGGCCAGCTCTGGGCGGCGGGCTGCTTGCCGTCATCGTGGCACCGGTCGCTGTGTCGGTCAACGTGGTGACCTATCTGTTCTCCGCCGTCGTCGTCTCCCTCATCCGTGTAGACGAGCCGAGGAGCTCGCGCACGGAGGATTCTGTGAGACCGAATCTGCGCAGGGAGATCTGGGCAGGGCTGAAGTGGGTGTACCTGACGCCGAGTCTGCGTGACCTCGCGGTCTGGACGCATGTCTGGTTCGGCGCCCAGGCTATTCTCGCCGCGGTCAGCGCCGACTACTTCCTCGGAGCCATCGGCATCGACGCCCTCTGGTTCGGCATCGTCATGGCCGGAGGCGGGCTGGGGGGAATCATCGGCGCACTGATCTCACCACGCGCAGGGGAGAAACTGGGCAGTGGGCGAGTCGTCATCTTCGCCCACCTGTGCTCGGCCGCTGGCGCACTCATCCTGTTCGCGGCCACACCGCTCGCGGGCCAGCTGCACGGCGAGATGAGTTCGGTGGTCGTTCTCTTCGCGGGGGTGGGCCTGCACGGATTCGCCATCGGTCTGAGCAATTCACACGAGATGGCCTACCGGCAGTCGATCACCCCGGACGCGTTCCAGGCGCGGACGAATACGACGATGCGTTCAATGAATCGGGCCGTGATCGTCGTCGCCTCACCGTTGGCGGGAATATTCGCTGCCCTCACCAGCACGCAACTGATGTTGGTTATCGCTGCGGTGATCTTCGCACTGAGTGCGATCGGTCTTTGGTTCTCTCCGTTTCGCACGGCGAGAATCGGTACCTGAACCGCACAGGCCCTGTGTAGGGCACGATCAGTCGACGAATGGTGTGGTGACCGCCTTCGCCAGGGCATCGAAGGCACGGATCGTGGGGAAGAGCTTGGCAGCATCCTGCGGCAGGCCCCAGCTGGAGAGCTTGACGCCGACGAAGTTGGCTCCTGGGTTCATGTAGATCATCTGTCCGTGGATGCCCAGGGCGAGGAAGGCGTGCGAATCAGGAAACGGGAACCAGAACTGGTTGCGATACATTCCACCGGGCATCCGATTGTCATCGGGGCCCTCGGCGAAGGCCTTCCTGGTGTCGACATCGCCGGTGAGGGTGTCGCCGATCCACGAGGTCGGTGCCACCTGTTCACCTGTCAGGGAGACTCCGCGGTTCGCATACAGATACCCGAAGCGGGCAAGGTCGCGCAGAGTGGTGTTGATGCCGCCGTCGAACATGCCCACGCCGTACTGGTCGGTGGCGATGAGCGCATCGCGTTCGGCCCCGATCCGAGACCACAACACCCGCGACATGAGGGTCTGCATGCTCTCGTCTGCGATCTTTTCGCACACCCACCCCAGCACATCGGTCTCACACGAGCGGTATTCGTAGACTCCGCCGTGCTCGGACTTCGCGTCGAGCGTGGTCAGGAACTCATACATTCCCTTCGCTTGCCCCTCGGGGGTCTGCTCCGACCAACCGATCGACTCCTCGATCTGCCTGACCTCTGACTTCGGGTCGAGATAGTTCTCCGAGAACCTGATGCCCGAGCGCATGTCCAGGATGTGGCGCACAGTGGCTCCGGCATAGCCGGAAGAGGCGAGCTCGGGGACATAGTCGGTGATCAGACGATTCGGATCGAGATCCCCGGAACCGACGAGGACACCGGCGACCGTGCCGACCAACGACTTGCTCACCGACATCAGCAGATGCTCGGTGTCCGGGCGCATCGTGGAGAAATACTCCTCGGCGAGCACTGTGCCGTTGTGCAGGACCATCCACGCATCCGTGTCGCTGGCCTCGATGACGCTGCGCACACTGCGAGCCGCGGAGAACTCGGTCTTCGGAACCTCGACGTTGCCCAGGTCCTGCAGATCAGCGGGCAGTTCTGCCACAGGTCCGATCCCGCGCGAGATCGGCGTCGTGGGCAGCACCTGATCGACGTGCTGAAACGACCAGCGGACATTGTCGGCTTCCTGCCAGTTGTCCTTGTCGATGACAGGGGCCACGGGCACGGTCTGGTCCGGCGACGTCTCAGTCACTGTCCACCTCTTCGCAGTCGTTTCGGGTCGTCCGTGACGAGATTATCACCACAGACAGAAGTCAATCACCCTTCGCTCCAGGCCCGCCCAACGCCGGAGAGGGATCTTCTGCTGCGACTGGAACGCCGGCGTACATCGCACGGATGGAATCGATGAAGTGCTTGGCCCGGATGCTCAGGGCGTTCGGGCCCCCGGCCTTGGTCTGCAGCGGGTTCTTCGTCACGAGCACACCGAGGTCGGCGCCCTTCCACCGGTATTCGCCGGCCCCGTAGATGCGCAGGAAGAACACCTCGTTGCCGTTCTGCAGGGGATGCCAGTCAAGAGCGGCGCGCTTGTAGGTCAGAGTCCCGTACTGGTCGAGGTAGTACTGACCGGTCAGCGGTGAGTGGGTGATATATTCGGTGATGTCAGCGGTCTCCTTGATGACCATCTGGCTCCACTCATCAGCACCGGAGAGCTCTTCCCACCGCTCGTTGATCTCGGCGACATCGAGATCGAATTCGACGTCGAGGTACTCGAGCAGATGGAACAGGAACAGGGGGACGTCGGCGTAGGCGCCGGCGGTGACGTTGGTGATCGCTGAGGCACCGGAGATGCGCGGGTTGAGCTCACCGAGCCACACGTCGTCCGTGTCGAGGTCGACGAGCACATCGACTTCGAAGAAGCCGCGGTAGCCGCGTTTGCGCAGTCCCTCACCCATGCGCCGCACCAGCTCCCTGGCACGGGTGCGCTGGTCCGCGGTGAGCACGTCGGGGGTCATCTCATTGCCGCACCAGCCGCCCTTGTACGGAGTCAGCTCAGCGAAGCCGGCCAGCTCGGTGAGGAACGGGCCGACGACGACTCCGCTGCTGGTGATCACGGCCTCCACGGCCACGGGTGTGTTGTTGATGCGCTTCATGATCTTCAGCTCTTCGCCGATGATGTCGTGCTTGTGCCGGTTCCAGTCCTCCTCGGCGGCGATGAAGAACGTCGTCTTCCCTGAATCGCCGTAGGGGGTCTGGACGACGAGGTCGGTGCCCAGGTTCTCCTTCTTCGCCTCTGCGTTCAACTGCGCATAGGTGTCTGCAGTGGTGAGCACATTGGGCACGGAGTAGGCGCCGGCCTCGTTGCCGAGCTTCGTCGTCTCGATCTTCGAATCGAGCTGATTGCGCAGCGTCGCCGAGGGCAGGATGAGGTCGTAGCCGAGTTCACGGCAGATCCGCTCGGTCTCCTCGTCGAAGAAGACCATGGCGACCTTGGGCCTCTCACCGTGGGGCACATTCGTCGTCATATGGGCGCGCACCTCGGCGTTGAGGAGGAGCCAGTTGTTGATCGCTTCGCCGCTGTCGAATTCGACGAACGGCTTGTACCGCGGGGAGAAGACACGGGGGTGCCCGCCGTCCCAGCCGTCGTAGTACGTGATGTAGGAGAAGTTGCGGACCCATCGGTCGAGACCGAGGAGGTTGAATGGGGTCGCGCCGATGAAATAGATCGGCGTGATGTTGGTGCGGAAGAAGTGGCGCACCTCTGAGATGTTGCGCAAGGGCCGTCGCAACTGGGCCCGCTCCGCTTCTTCACCTGTGTAGGCGGCATCGGTGCCGACATGGACCTCGACATCGCCCGGATCCGGCGCCGAGGCGGTAGCCGGGGCAGGAGCCGGCACTGCAGAGGGAGCGCCTGCAGCGGCATCGGGAATGCGAGCCTCGGCCGTATTCACTGGTCGACCGGTGCCGGGAACTGCAACCGCGTCTTTGACCACACGCCGGTTTGCGCCTGCAGGATTGTTCGTCATCGCACTACTCCTTATGAAGACATCTGCTCTATCTGCTCGCACGTCCGTCCGCGTCATCGCGGCGATGATGCGAAAGGCCGAACGTCAAATGTGATGTGGACAACAACCTATACCAGTTTTCGGGGGCTGAGGACGATGGTGCACCAATTGAGTGAACCCGATGCGAATTCGGCGTCAAATCCGTGCTCTGAGCCATCGGTCGGGGCAATTCCCCGCGCATGGTGAGAGGCCGCTAGGCTGGGTTCACGACGTCTTTTCGAAAGAGAGCCACTATGCCGGTGAATACCGATAAGCAGGGAACCAGCTATTCCCTGCCTCGTCCCTACGAGGTGTCGAGGGAGGCGGTCGCGGAATTCGCGTTGGCCACCAATGCGAAGGCCGACTACCACTTCGACACCGGGGCGGCGACCGCCCTGGGCTATCACGACGTCGTGGCACCGACCACCTTCGCCGTGATCATCGCGCAGAAGTCTGAAGCGGCCTATATCAGTGACCCTGAGTCCGGCATCGACTTCTCCAAGGTCGTCCACGGCTCTGAGCAGTTCAGCATCACCCGCCCCATCGTCGCCGGCGACAGCCTGTCCGCCACGACCTACGTCGACGGCGTGCGCGCCGCGGGCAGCAACGCTATGATCACCACCCGCACCGAGATCACCGACGCTGCGCAGCAGCCGGTCGTCACAGTGACCTCGACCATCGTTGTGAGAGGAGACGGAGAATGAGCGTCACCGACCTGTCCCAGCTGACCATCGGAGACACCGTCGTCGAAGCCGAGATTCCCCTGTCACGGGCGTCGCTAGTCGACTATGCCGGCGCTTCAGGTGATCACAACCCGATCCACTGGTCCGAACGTTTCGCCAAGGAGGTCGGCCTGGACGGCGTCATCGCCCACGGCATGCTCTCGATGGCTGTCGTCGTTGCTCCTATCGTCGAGTGGATCGGCGATCCCGGCGCGATCGTCGACTACCGGACACGGTTCTCCGCGCCGGTGCTCGTCCCCGACGCCGAATCCGGCACCCCGGCCGCCCCCACCGCGACCCTGTCGATGACCGGAGTCGTCGGCGCCGTCGACGCTGCTGTGGGCACCGCTCGCATCGATGTCACGGTGAAGTCCGGAGACCAGGATGTGCTCAGCCGCACCCAGATCCGAGTCTCGCGGTGACGAAGGATCTGGCAGATTTCACGACATTCCATCTCGGTGGTCCTGCGGCCAATCTGCACATCGCGGAGACCAGGAACGAGCTTGTCGAGTTCTCTCGTGAACATCCCCTGAGTCTGTCGGCTCGACCCGCTGCCGATGTCCTCTTCATCGGCGGCGGGTCGAACCTCCTCGTCTCCGATGCCGGTTTCGATGCCGACGTCTGCGTGGTCGCCACTAAGGGTGTGACGATGACCGATACCTCGGAGACCGAAACCCGTGTCACCGCCGAGGCGGGGGAGAACTGGGACGAATTCGTCGCCTACACCCTCGGCTGCGGACTCTCCGGTCTCGAAGCCCTGTCCGGGATCCCCGGCTCCGTCGGAGCGACCCCGATCCAGAATGTGGGTGCCTACGGGACAGAGGTCGCCGAACTCATCACCTCGATCGAGGTCTTCGATCGTCTCGCCGGTCAGGTCCGCCACCTCAGCGCTGTCGAACTCGAATTCGGCTACCGGACCTCGGCGTTGAAGCGGGCGCAGCAGAGAACCGGAACAGCCCAGTACCTGGTGCTGTCGGTGACCTTCGATCTGCACCGCAGCTCAGACTCCCTGCCGGTGCGCTACTCACAGCTGGCCTCGGCGTTGGACGTCGAGATCGGGGAGTCGGTGCCGGCTACGTCGGTGCGCACCAGCGTAATCTCCCTGCGCAGGTCCAAGGGCATGGTCTTAGACCCTCAGGACCACGATACCTGGTCAGCGGGTTCGTTCTTCACGAACCCGATCGTGGACGATCCGGCCAAGTTGCCCACCGAAGCCCCCCGCTATCCGGTCACCGACCCGCTGAGCGGATCAACGATCGAAGGACAGACGAAGACCTCCGCCGCCTGGCTGATCGAACATGCCGGTTTCTCCAAAGGCTTCAGCGTCGGAGCAGGCCGAGCGAGCCTGTCGACCAAGCACACCCTGGCGCTGACGAATCGCGGCGAAGCGGCGACAGACGACGTTCTCGAACTTGCCCGCACCGTGGTCGACGGGGTGAATGAGAGGTTCGGCATCGTCCTCGAGCCGGAGCCCACGTTCATCGCCTGCTCACTCTGAGTCGGGTGTCTCCCGTGTCACCTCGTCGGAGAACCGCAGCTCTGCTCATCCTCCTAGCTGTCGTCGCAGTCGTGACCCTGCCATGGGCACTGTTCTCTGCCCGTGCAGATCTCAGCTTCGGGCCGCATGAAGCCCGCTATCAGATCACGTCCGACTCTCGGCTGACCGTCGACTTCGGTCCGCTGGGCAAACTGCTCGTGCCTGCGGGTGACTATCTGCCGCTGGGGCTGGGACTGACCGTCGATATCGGCCAGATCCCAGTCTCCGGAGCCGAGGAGGATGAGGGTGGCTCCGAACGGCGGTCTGATCGGGATGCCACCGAGGAATCGGACCCGGGAACCGGGGGAGGGGCAGTCGATGCTCTGGGCGGCGACATCGCCTCCTACGCCTCCCTGTTCTCAGCCCCGCAAGCGCAGGTCAACGAGGTCGTCGACGGCCTGACCACTGAGATCCTCTCTCGGTGGGCCCTGGCCGTGTGCTTCATCAGCGGTGTGGCCGTGGCCACGGCGTTCATCCTCGGACCTGTACGGATCGCAGGAATCGGGAGGGCCTTCGTCGGTAAAGAACTCATCGCCATCGGCCTGGTCGCCATCCTCGTTCTTACCAGTGTGGGCACCGCCGTGCTCACCCGACCCAAACCCCTCGTAGCCGATCCCGCCTTCGACGGGACACCGCTGGCGGGCGCCCAGGTCACGGGTCGCCTCGGCGGGGTCATCGATACAGCGTTCACAGCCGTCAAAGACTTCTCCGACGACAACGACGCCTTCTACGACCAGGTGCTGGTGAACCTGCGCAAGCAGTGGAACTCACGGCCCCTGAGCGGCAACTGGTCGGATCAGGGGATGGTGCCCCCTCACGTGGAAGACGATCGGGCGCTGAAGGCCGACGTATCGACGTTCGTGTTCGGCTCGGACCTGCACTGCAATATCGGCATGGCCCGGGTGGTCGGCGCGGTGGCCGGGATGAGCGACGCCGATGCCTACATCGACGGAGGCGACGTGACGATGACGGGCACCACGGCGGAGAACTACTGCCTCGACGTCCTCGACGACGAACTGCCGCAGAAGCTGCCGAGGATGATAGTCAAGGGCAACCACGACTCCACCGAAACCACGAAGCATGCGAGAAGTCAGGGCTGGAAGGTTCTGGACGACACGAGCGCAGAGATGAGCGGCGTGACCTTCTTCGGCGGACCCGACCCCAGGCGGACCGTGTTCGGATCCGGCCCGCAGCTCGAGACAGATCTCACAGCCGATCAGTATGCGCAGAAGCTCAGCGACGACGCCTGCGCGAGCGACTTCGACATCATGCTCATCCACGATGCGCGGATCGGGGCGCCGTCCCTGCGGTCCGGATGTACCCAGTACAGCCTCAGCGGACACTGGCACAAGCGAGTAGGCCCGGAGACCCTGGGCCAGGGAGTCCGCTACCTGAGTTCGACGACAGGGGGAGCCCTGGCGAACGCTCTGACCCCGGGGCCGCTGAAGATGAACGCGGAACTGAGCATCCTGCGTGTGGACAATCGGACCAAACGGCCCATCGACGTCCAGATCGTCACCGTCAGGCCGGATGAGACAGTCACCATCGAGCCCTGGAAGACCTTCCCGGCGCCGGTCCCTCTTATCGCTCAGCCACCCGAGACTGACCCCGTGAGCACAGACGGATGAGGGGGCAGAAGATCGAATTCCGGCAGAGGAGGGCGGCCGGTTCGACTAACGGCGGTCACAGACGGTATGCTCGTTTCTCGTGGTTGGACACGACTCGAGGAACACGAATCGAGGGTGTCGAATCGAAGGGGTGTGGCGCAATTGGTAGCGCAACGGTCTCCAAAACCGTAGGTTGCAGGTTCGAGTCCTGTCACCCCTGCGCAGTTGATATCTGCTTGAGTCATATCGGCGAAACGCCGTCCTCGACGGGCTTGAACAATTGTGCTGTCCCAATGGAACCGACCGAGTGAGGATGTGTGAGCGACACACCGGCAAAGAAGACTGGAGATTCGCCTAAGGGCGCCAGTCGTAAGCAGCTCGGGTTCTTCGGACGAATCCTGCAGTTCTTCCGCGAAGTCATCGCAGAGCTGAAGAAGGTCGTCACCCCGACACGTAAGCAACTGGTCAATTACACCCTGGTTGTGCTGGGCTTCATCATGTTCATGATGCTTCTCGTGGTGGTTCTCGACCTCGTGTTCGGCAAGCTCGTCGGATTCGTCTTCGGCGGAACACCGCTGTGGCCATTGTGGTGACTCACCCCCAGCGGTGACCATCAGGATTTCAAACACGTTGCAGACCCTTCACTCCCATATGGGAATCACTACACGCGAAGCGAGGAATTGATCGGTGTCGGATACCAGTTCACCTGAGCAGGAAACCCCTGAGACACAGAACGCCACTCCAGAGGAGTCGAGCGCTGCACCAGTGGGGGAAGACGTGGAGAACGAAACCTCCGCTGTGAGCGCCGACGACGCATCGACCGACGATGCTCCCGCTGACGAGACACCAGACGAAGACGCCGCTTCGGGCGAAGGCGATGCTGAAGCATCTGACGATTCCGCATCGACCGACGATGACAGCGCCGCAGCCGATTCCGATGACACGGAAGAGGCGCCGGCCGAAGACGAGGTCGATCCGGCCGAGGAGTTCAAGTCGGAACTGCGCATGCTGGAGGGTGACTGGTACGTCATCCATTCCTACGCAGGCTACGAGAACCGCGTCAAGCAGAACCTTGAGAATCGTTCCATCAGCCTCAATCTCGAAGAGTTCATCTTCGAGTCGCAGGTGCCGATGGAAGATGTCGTTGAGATCAAGAACGGCCAGCGCAAGCAGGTCCGTCGTGTGCGCATCCCGGGCTACGTGCTCGTGCGCATGGAACTCACCGATGAGTCCTGGGGCGCGGTTCGCCACACCCCAGGTGTGACCGGATTCGTCGGCAACGCCTACGACCCCACTCCTCTGTCCATCGACGAGGTCTTCACGATGCTCGCTCCGATCTTCGAAGAGCGCCAGGCTGAAGCCGCCGCCGCTGAGGGAGTGCAGGCCGAGCAGGCCGCCAAATCCGCACCCATCACCGAGGTGGAGTACGAGGTCGGCGAGTCTGTGCTCGTCAAGGAAGGCTCCTTCGAGGGCCACCCTGCAACGATTCAGGAGATCCGTCCGGAATCGCAGAAGCTCACCGTGCTGCTGTCGATCTTCGAACGCGACGTTCCCGTCGAGCTCAGCTTCGACCAGGTGTCCAAGCTCTGAGCTGATCTGCCACATGCGAAAGGGCCCGGTGAATACCGGGCCCTTTCGCCATTCGCGCCAGGTGATGCCTGTCACCGACATTTGCTCCAGGGTCTGCAGGCATGGAATACTGGTGTGGTTTGATCTCGGCTCTCATCGGAGGCCGTTTTCGAACGATGTGCCGTATTTCTCTGGCGCATCGAAACTTCAATATTAAGGACCGTATATGCCTCCCAAGAAAAAGGTAGCCGGCCTCGTCAAGCTCCAGATTCAGGCAGGTGCCGCTAACCCGGCGCCTCCGATTGGTCCGGCGCTTGCCCAGCACGGCGTCAACATCATGGAATTCTGCAAGGCTTACAACGCCGCCACAGAGTCCCAGCGCGGGAACATCGTTCCCGTTGAGATCACTGTGTTCGAAGACCGTTCGTTCACCTTCATTCTCAAGACCCCACCGGCTGCAGAACTCATCAAGAAGGCTGCAGGCGTGAAGTCAGGCTCGGCAACTCCGCACACCGACAAGGTTGCTCACCTGAGCGCCGATCAGGTGCGCGAGATCGCCACCACGAAGATGCCAGACCTCAACGCCAATGACCTGGATCAGGCTGACCGCATCATCGCCGGCACCGCTCGCTCCATGGGCGTAACCACCGACGTCGAGGCCTGAGGCCAGACATTTCACTGTGGTAGGGCTCGCGCAGCCCGCACCACGACTGCAAGGAGATAAGCAGATGGCAAAGCGTTCAAAGGCCTATGAGGCCGCGGCAGAGAAGATCGCCGCAGATGTGACATACGAACCGGCTCAGGCAATCGCCTTGGCCAAAGAGACCACGGTGGCAAAGTACGACGCCACCGTCGAGGTCGCTCTCCGCCTGGGCGTTGACCCACGTAAGGCGGACCAGATGGTGCGCGGCACCGTCAACCTTCCGCATGGTACCGGTAAGACCGCTCGGGTCCTGGTGTTCGCTGCCGGCGACCGTGCAGAAGCTGCCCGTGAAGCAGGTGCTGACTTCGTCGGCTCCGATGACCTGCTGGAGAAGGTGGCCAATGGCTTCACCGACTTCGACTCGGCTGTAGCCACCCCTGACATGATGGGCAAGGTCGGACGTCTAGGTAAGGTGCTGGGTCCTCGTGGCCTGATGCCGAACCCCAAGACCGGCACCGTGACCATGGATGTCGCTAAGGCCGTCACCGAGATCAAGGGCGGAAAGATCGAATTCCGCGTCGACAAGCACTCGAACCTGCACTTCATCATCGGGAAGGTCTCCTTCTCCGAGGAAGCGCTGCAGGAGAACTTCGATGCAGCCATCGACGAGATCCTTCGTCTGAAGCCGAGCTCCTCAAAGGGCCGCTACATCTCGAAGGCGACCGTGACGACATCGAACGGTCCTGCCGTTCCGATCGACGGTTCGGCGATGCGCGTGATCTGATCCCCTTGAGGGATTGAACCGCAGTCAGCAGTTCTGGGCGGGAAGTGAGTCAATCACTTCCCGCCCTTTCTGTTTCCTGAGAACCGACATACGGTCTTGCCCGGATTGGGTATCGCGGATAGATTGTGAGCACCGAAGACCACTGTGTGACAACCGCCGATGGGGGTGGACAGCTCCGCTATGCATTCGACTCCGCTGCTTCACGATGACTATCAGCGCATTGTTCGCCGCGCCCATGACAATCTGGCGTCCCTGACCGTTCCGGAGACTTCGGGCCCCGGAGTCCGTCCAGCCGTCCTCGAGTCCTGGAACCGATCTCTCGGCCGTCTTCGTGATCCGGGTGGAGTACGTGTGCGCATGGCCTATGAGGCAGATCAGCTCGCCGAGGTGAGGCGTCGTCATCCGTTCCACTCCATCATGGGTCTGCTGCAGTCGCATCTGATCGAGCCGGCCAAGGAGGCGGGACTGCTCGTGGCACTCGGTGATGAGCAGGGGCGTCTCCTGTGGGTCGAGGGTGAGCGCGCCGTGCGCAACCGTGCCGAGTCCATGGGTTTCGTGCCGGGCACCGACTGGTCGGAAGACGTGATGGGGACCTCCGCTCCCGGACTCGCTCTGCGCTCGCGCACTGCCGTGCAGATCAGTCAGGCCGAACACTTCTCCGCCGAGGTGCACTCGTGGAGCTGCAGTGCAGTGCCAGTGACTCATCCGCTGACCGGTCAGGTCCTTGGCATCATCGACGTCACCGGCGGTGATGACGCGGTATCGTCCATCGTCCTGCCGTTGCTGAATTCCACGGCTCAGGCCGCCGGCGCCGGATTGTCGAAGCTCTACACCCCGGACTCCGGTGGACTGTCTCCTGTCGGTACAGGTGACGGTGCCTATCTCGAAGTCACCGGCGCCCGTCCCCAGCTCTCGAGCCCTGACGGCACTCGAATCACGCTGTCGGGACGACATGCTGAGATCCTGCTGCTTCTGGCGTGCAACCCCGACGGCATCAGCAACGCCGGGCTCGCCGACCGGCTGTGGGCGCTCGGTGGAAGTGAAGTCACTGTCCGGGCGGAGATCGCGCGTCTGCGCAGAACGATTGACCACCTCGGCGACCTGCACCTCGATGCCCGCCCCTACCGACTGCGGGGAGACATCGACAGCGACGTCGAGCGCACGCACCGGGGCCTGGCCCAAGGGGACGTGGAGACCGCGCTCAACTTCTATCAGGGGCAGGTGCTGCCCGATTCCGATGCGCCCGGCGTCCGGGAGATCGGTGCTGAGCTGCAGGCGCTGATCCGAGAGAGTCTGCTGCAGAACGGAACCTGGCAGCAGCTGTGGCGCTATGCGGGGCTGGCCGAAGCTCGCGAGGATTCGGAAGTGCTGATGTCGGTGCTGCGCCTGGCCCCACCCGAAGCACCCGAACGCAACGCTGCCGTCGTGCGACTCGAAGCCCTCGGATACTGAATACGAGGACCTGGAACTGGCAGCTCTTCCTATGTGATGCAACCCACATGCAACGTTGCCCTGCGTAGTGTGCGGAGCAATCGGAGACAGACATCCGATCGCCGCATACGCATCAAAGGAGTTGCAATGACTGTTTACGCTCAGCCTGGTCAAGACGGATCGCTCGTCACCTTCAAATCACGGTACGAGAACTTCATCGGCGGACAGTGGGTCGCTCCCGTCAGCGGGAACTATTTCGAGAACCCGACACCGATTACGGGCAAGGCGTTCTGCGAAGTGCCCGCCAGCACCGCAGAAGACATCGAACTCGCACTCGATGCCGCCCACAAGGCGGCTCCCGCCTGGGGCAAGACCTCGCCCGCAGAGCGCGCAGTGATCTTGAACAAGATCGCTGACCGGATCGAGGAGAACCTCGAGATGATCGCGGTGGCCGAGACCTGGGACAACGGCAAGGCAGTCCGCGAATGCCTCAACGCAGACATTCCCCTGGCCATCGATCACTTCCGCTACTTCGCCGGGGCGATCCGGGCACAGGAGGGCGGCCTCTCTCAGATCGATGACGACACGGTGGCCTATCACTTCCACGAGCCGCTCGGCGTCGTCGGCCAGATCATTCCCTGGAACTTCCCGATCCTCATGGGCGTGTGGAAGATCGCTCCAGCCCTGGCCGCAGGCAACGCCATCGTCCTGAAACCTGCCGAACAGACTCCGGCCTCGATCCTCGTCCTCATGGAACTCATCGGCGACCTGCTTCCTGAAGGGGTCCTCAACGTCGTCAACGGCTTCGGCCTCGAAGCGGGCAAACCCCTGGCCTCGAACAAGCGGATCAAGAAGATTGCCTTCACCGGCGAGACGACCACCGGCCGCCTCATCATGCAATACGCCTCGCAGAACATCATCCCGGTGACCCTGGAGCTGGGAGGTAAGTCCCCGAACATCTTCTTCGATGACGTCAATGCCAAGGACGACGCCTACTGGGACAAGGCTCAAGAGGGCTTCACCATGTTCGCGCTCAACCAGGGCGAGGTCTGCACCTGCCCATCACGCGCACTGATCCAGGAATCGATCGCCGATCCCTTCCTCGAAGCGGTGGCAGAACGGACGAAGAAGATAGTGCAGGGCAACCCCCTGGACACGGACACCATGATGGGTGCCCAGGCATCGAACGACCAGTTCGAGAAGATCATGTCCTACCTCGACATTGGGAAGCAGGAAGGTGCTGAGGTCCTCACCGGGGGAGCCCGCGCAGACCTCGGCGGGGACCTGTCCGGCGGCTACTATGTGCAGCCGACGATCTTCAGAGGCAACAACAAGATGCGGATCTTCCAGGAGGAGATCTTCGGGCCAGTCGTCTCGGTGGCCACCTTCAGCGACTACGACGACGCAATTTCCACGGCGAACGACACCCTCTACGGACTGGGTGCCGGAGTCTGGTCGCGCAACGGCAGCACCGCCTACCGCGCGGGCCGCGACATCCAGGCCGGCCGTGTGTGGGTCAACAACTACCACGCCTACCCGGCGCATGCGGCCTTCGGCGGCTACAAGGCGTCGGGCATCGGACGTGAGAACCACCTGATGATGCTCGACCACTACCAGCAGACGAAGAACCTGCTGGTCAGCTACTCGGAGAACGCCCAGGGCTTCTTCTGAGTCCGTGCGACGCGGCCACAACGGCAACGACGCAGTCAATACATTCAACACACCACCAGCACAGTCAACATCACCACAAAGGAGTCAATGATGTCGGTAATGCAAGCAGCAGTAGTTGAGGGATTCGGACAGGATCTCGTCGTCGGAGACAACGAGATCCCCGAGCCCGGACCCGGCCAGGCATTGGTCAAACTCATCGCCTCGGGGGTCTGCCATACCGACCTGCACGCGGCACACGGCGACTGGCCGGTCAAACCGAAGGTTCCTCTCATCCCCGGCCACGAAGGTGTCGGAACCGTCGAGAAGGTCGGGCCCGACGTCACAGATGTCAAGGTCGGACAGATGATCGGAAACGCCTGGCTGTGGAGCGCCTGCGGAACATGCGAGCACTGCCGTCAAGGGTGGGAGACGCTCTGCGAGCAGCAGGTCAACGGCGGTTACGGAATCGACGGATCGTTCGGTGAGTACATGCTCGTCGACACGAAGTTCGCCGCCATCATCCCGGAGGGGTCCGACCCATACGAGATCGCACCCGTGCTGTGTGCCGGCGTCACCGTCTACAAGGGACTCAAGCGCACCGAGGTGAAGCCTGGGCAATGGGTCGTCATCTCCGGCATCGGCGGGCTCGGCCACATCGCCGTGCAGTATGCGGTGGCGATGGGGATGCGCGTCATCGCCGTCGACGTCGCCGATGACAAGCTGGCGTTGGCGAAGAAGCACGGAGCGGAGATCACGGTCAATGCCTTTGCTGAGGAGCCGGCCGACATCATCCAGGAGAAGGTCGGAGGCTCACACGGAGTGCTTGTCACAGCGGTGCATCCGAAGGCATTCGGGCAGGCGATCTCGATGACCCGCCGAGGCGGCACGATCGTCTTCAACGGGTTGCCTCCAGGTGAGTTCCCGGCTCCCATCTTCGACATCGTCCTCAAAGGACTGACGATCCGCGGTTCGATCGTCGGCACCCGTCAGGACATGGTGGAGGCCTTGGAATTCTACGCAGCCGGCAAGATCCATCCGACCTACAGCAAGCGTCCGCTCGAGGACATCAACGCGATCCTCGATGAGATGATCCACGGCAAGATCGACGGCCGAGTCGTCATCGAATACTGACCCGCTCGCCGGCTCAGCCACCTTCCGGGCGCTGCGCAACCTGTCTGCAGGTTGCTCAGCGCCCGGAATGTTGCCGAAGCGGCAGTGAGGGGCGTGGGGTGGGACGCAGGGAGTGGGCAAGGGTATGTGTCCAGCATCTCCGCGGTCGATTGGACTTGGTGGGAACACCTTCGATAGACTTCAACTACCCAAGACCGTCGGTCTTTTCGGTACCAACAGAATTCGCAATCGGATCCTGTTGCCCGGAAACGAAGACTCCAATCGAGTGACCTGCGCAGGTGAGCACGAGATTCTTTGTGATGAGTTCCTATGAACTCATCATTCGAAGCGTTTCACGCATACCTGCGTGGAGCGCTTTTTTGGTGTCGGACACGATCGGCGACTGTACGAAAGGAACTACCATGGCGAGGCCAGACAAGGCAGCCGCAGTAGAGGAGCTCAAACAGCAGTTTGAGTCTGCCGATGCTGTGTTGCTGACCGAGTACCGCGGTCTCACCGTTGCGCAGATGAAAGATCTGCGCGTTTCACTCGGTGAGAACGTCAGCTACGCCGTGGTAAAGAATACGCTCACTGCTATTGCAGCCAAAGAAGCCGGAATCAACGATCTCGATGAGTTCCTCAATGGACCCACAGCGATCGCATTCGTCAACGGTGAACCACCAGAGGCTGCAAAGGCATTGCGTAACTTTGCCAAGGCGAATTCTCAGCTCGTATTGAAGGGCGGCTACTGGGATGGCGCCGTCCTCAGTGCTGAGAATGTCAACAAACTCGCCGACCTCGAACCACGCGAAGTGCTGCTTGCAAAGGCAGCTGGTGCAATGAAGGCAAGCCTCCACCAGGCGGCTTACCTGTTCACCGCTCCGATGGTCAAGGCCGTGCGCACCGTCGACGCTCTCCGCGAGAAGCAGGACAACGCTCCTGCTTCAGACGCCTGAGCATCACCCCATAAACCCGGTCGCTCAATGTGACCACCAAAGGAAGGACTGGCCACCATGGCTAAGCTCACCCCCGAAGAACTCATTGAAGGTTTCAAAGAGCTCACACTGATCGAACTCTCCGACTTCGTCAAGAAGTTCGAAGAGGTCTTCGAAGTTGAAGCTGCTGCACCTGCTGCAGTTGCTGCTGCTCCTGCCGCCGGCGGAGACGCTGAGCCTGCTGAAGAGCAGACCGAGTTCGACGTCATCCTCGAATCGGCCGGCGAGAAGAAGGTTCCTGTCATCAAGGAAGTTCGTGGGCTCACCTCCCTCGGACTGAAGGAAGCCAAGGACCTCGTCGACGGCGCTCCTAAGGCTGTCCTCGAAGCAGTGTCCAAGGACGCAGCCGACAAGGCCAAGGAAACACTCGAGGGCGCGGGCGCAACCGTCACCGTCAAGTGATTTTCTCGGCAGCAGTCTGACTGCTGCCACAGCGAAGACCCCACAGCTGATGCTGTGGGGTCTTCTGCATTCAGTCGCAGGGGAGATGTTCCCAACTTGGAACGCCGCGGATTAGGGCCGGTGATCGGCCCATATTAATCTTGTGAGGTGACTGAGAAGACTGACGCGCAGACTCGCCTGCTCAAGGCGCTGCGCGCCCGCATCCGTGTGGGATGGGACCACGATCCGCTCTTCATCGATCGATCCATCGAACCGGGCCTGACCCCGCGCCAGAAGTCATCTCTGTCCCGCGCCTCGGCGGATGCGTCGACATCGGGAATTCCACATTTCATCGCGATCGTGCCCGGCCTTTCGAACTCAGATCAAGCGCAGGAAGGCTGGCCGCGGTTCACCACGGACCTCGCCTACTCGATGTTCGAGAGTTCCGGCGCCTCCCAGGTCATCGTCATCTTCGCCGAGGCAGGATACTCGGCCCGTACCTTCTCCTACATCGTCGACGACACCGGACCGACGATCCCGCCGGGCGCCGATGAGCTGGCGCGCTCGAAGACCGACCGCTTCCTGCCCGTCGAAATCGCAGTCCCGTACCATCTGAGCCTGCTCGTCGCGACGGTCAAGGACACCAAGCCGCCGCCCCCGCCGGACTTCGACCCGAGGAACGGCAGGACGGAAGACCTGGACTACATCGATGCCAACGATCTCCAATACGGTGATCCTGACGGCTTTGTATTCAAGGCCACGGCAGCGGCCGCATTCGGACTGGGTGCATGGCTTCTTCTGCGACGAAGCAAGTACTCCTGGCGGCAGAACCTCACACACAGTCCAGAGCTGGTGCGACGACGCCGGCTGCCTCAGGCCGTCGACTCGGCCCTCCGTGACCTGCCCGATCCCGCGGCCCCGTCCGAGGAGAGCTGGGAACTTCACGACCGGGGCCGACGCGTCCAAGCGGCGATCTCTGCGATCGTCGATGCTCATCCCGACTGGGCCAGTGACCCCGACTTCTCCCACCGCCATGCAATTGCGGCTCTGGTCGACACAGATCGCTGGGTGCGCAGGACCCTGCAGCAGACTCCGACGTCGAAGAAGGCATCGACGTCGCAGAAGAATCGGAAACCAGACGAGGAGCCGGACTTCTGCTTCTTCTTCCCGACTCACGAAGGTCCGATCGAATCATTTGTCTGGAAACAGTCGACGACCGTCCTGACGATCAGCATCTGCAGCGCCTGCCGAGCCGACCTCAACGCCGGACACGAACCGGAGTGTCTGATGGTGCCGAAGAATCCAGGAAGGAAGAGAGTGCGTCCGATACCGTACTATCAGCGCGACGACGCCTATGCGGTCTCGGGCTTCGGAAGCTTCACGGCTCTTGAGGACTCGATCGTCGCCACAGGAGCGCAGGCAGGCAGTGGTCGACGATGAGCACGTGGCACAGGTCGATCATCGCAGTCATCATCTTCGCAGCCGTCGCGGTCGGCGCGACCATGATCAGCATGTACCGATTCGACGATGCGAAGCAGACACGGATCGAAGAAGCGAAGAGTGACGAGATCAAGGTCGACTCGGTCTACGACGACCGCATCAAGAGCGGACTCGACCCGAACTACGACCGCTCCGCCTATCGCGAACTGGCGAAGAAACTCGAAGCGGACACCATCCACGTCGATGACTACCTCGCATTCGACGTCGACGACGCCGGCCTGGAAGCCGTCCGCAGCGAAGTCACGGACCTCGACTCGCCCATCTATGTGGCCTTCGTCAACCACACCATGCTCGATGACACCGATGCGAATCTGAACCTCAAGGCCGCACGCATCGCCCATGAACTCTCCGTCGACGAAGCCACCGTGCTCGTCGTCAGCCCAATCGGACAGGGAGTCGGATCGAAAGGCATCGAACGCAAGCTGCAGGACTATCCGGAGATGGGCTCCGATGACTCGCTGACCGAGACTGCTCTGATCTGGGAGCGGGCACTGAAGAAGACCCAGCCGCTGGAGGCGAGCGAAGCCGAGCCCCTTGTGGCCGAAGACAACTCGGACGATTGGCGCGAGCTCACGTACTCACCGAGTTCAGCATTCGGCGGCGCCGGTCTCGGCCTCATAGTCGGTGCAGTCATCGCCGTCATCGGCGTTGCCATCCTGGGCTATCTCCGTCGCGAGAAAGAGGCGACCGCGCAGGCGATGAGCCGCAGGTCCGTCAATCACCGGAACCGAAGGAAGTGACCGTGGACGCACATCAGATCGCCGAATCTCTCAAGGCGGATCCCTTCTACGTGGACGAGTCCGCGGCGGGCACCCTCGACGCTCGCCTCTTCGACAAGGCGAAGACCACCGCGGACGGACTGGACTTCAAGGTCTACGTCATCGCCGTGGACGATGAGGCAGTCGACCTCCAGCTGCTCAGGGACGTGGCGGCCGACCATGGAGGGCAGGGCTCCTTCATCATGGTCAGCAACACATCCGATCTCTACACCGAGGTGAAGCTCGATGCCGATCATGATCTGTCATATCAGGTGATGGATCAGTACTCCATCGCCCGGGAGCAGTGGAACGTCGGGTCGCCGTCTCTGTCGAAGCTGAACAAACTCCTCAACCTCTACGCCGACCCGCAGACGCGCACGGAGTCTGGCGAATCGACTACCGGGCAGGAAGAACCCGGCAGCGACTTTGCCGAGGACAGCAATGCGGACGGATTCTCTCCGCTGTTCCTCGGGGGAGCGGTCCTCGTGCTCGCTCTCGTCATCGCAGGGCTCTACCTGGTCCGCACGATCAAGGCGAGAGCGGCGGAGACGCGCAGACACCACGAATTCCGTCTGCCCAGCAAACTGCTGGACCGGGTCGACACTCTGCAGCGCGAGTCTCTGCGAGAGGACATCAACGACGACACGAATCGGATTGCGGAGAAGATCGATCATCTCCAGACCCAACGCCTCGATGGAGTCAAAGCCGCCAAGGTTGCGAAGGCGCTCGATGCCTATCAGATTGCGCGCCGGATCGTCGACGACGAGTCATCGGAGCGCATCGACCTTGCCGGAGCCATGGTCCTGCTCCGGCAGGCAGGACGTGAGATCGCCGAGGTGGGTTCCGGTCAGACGAAGAAGGCCGGCAACCGGGGACGCAGCAAGCTCCCGCAGAGTCTGTGCACTATCAATCCGTTACACGGAGAAGCGCGGTCGACGACGCGCCTCGATGCGGATGGCTCAGGGGTTCGGGTGCCCGTGTGCGGCAGCTGCCAGCACGATCGGCAGGCCGGCAATCGGCTCCAATGGATCTTCGACGGGAACAAACCCTACGTCGAGGGCGACAGCATCTGGGCGCAGACCCTGTTCGGAGCCATCGGCGGAGATCTCGTCACCGCGCTGCAACGCTCAGCCGGCTGACGTCTCCAGAGGGAGCGTGATCTCCCGGGGCAGACTCCGGTCATGGTCACCTGGCATGACACGAGCGGGCAGAGCCACCTCGGCGTCGGCCTGATTCATCCGCAGGCCATCGATATCGGCAAGCTGACGCTCCACGAATGCCCGGTCCACGGGCACGCCGTGGCCGGGGACGAAGAGAGCGGCCTCGGGGAAGGACAGCAGCGTCTGCAGGCTGCTCACCCACTCGCTCAATGATGCGTCGTTGCCCGCCTGTGGGGGATCGCCCTCCTCGACCAGGTCACCAGCGAACACGATTCCCTGATCGATCAAACGCACGACGAGGTCCGCGGTGGAATGTCCGCCGAGCACGTGGAATTCGACCCGGCAGTCACCGAGGTCGAGCCTGCTCGTCGACTCGGCCGCGTCGACGGGAGAGACGGTGACGATGAGGGAGTTGGGGTCTTCCGGCAGCTCAGATGCGAACTCGGCGGTCTCGGGCGCAGTGCGGACGGCGTCGAGTGCGATCCAGGCCGTCGCCTCCTGGTCTCGGGCGAACGAATCGGAGACGTGGAAGGTCTCCACCCCCTCTGCTGCCAGTGTGGAACTGCCGAAGAAATGGTCCCAATGATCGTGGGTGATGGCCGCATCGAGGGGATTCTCCCGGCCGTTCTCTGCAGTGCTCAGCTCCTGCGCCCGCTGGATGAGCCGCCGGCCCGTGCTGGGACCGGGCCCCGAATCGATGATGAGGCTGTACTGGGATCCGGTGACGATCCCGCAGTTGACCGCGGCCGGATTCTGAGAGAGAACACTGACATTGACCATGGGAGCAGTCTAGAATGTCAGCTCATGGAGATCACCCACATTCCGGCCGGGTCTCGCACTGATGATGAGATCGAAGGTATCCTCGCCGAGGTGGTCGACTTCGACACGCTCATCAACCGGGCATCGGGGCTCGGCACCGATTTCGACCCCCGGTCAGACGAAGTGCGCCAGGAGCTGGTCTCAGCCAACGAATATGTGACACATCAGACGTGGATCGGCCGCAGCGGTGGGGCCATCGTGGCCAAGGGCATCGCGTACCTCACTCTGCAGGACAATGTCGATGTCGCTGAGGTGTGGTGCTCGGTTCATCCGGGCCTGCGCAGACAGGGATTGGGATCCGAGCTGCTCCTCGCCATGGAGGCGTCCCTGGCCGACCAGGGACGCACCCAGCTGACCAGTTATTGCGAGATCCCGGCATCGGCTCGTGACGGAGATCTTCGGGGTGCGCACCTGGCCGCCGAATCCGGAGCGGGCAGTCTGCCGGTCGAGCACCCGGGCGTCGCATTTCTGCTCCGGCACGGATTCGCGTTCAAACAGCTCGAGCGGTGCTCCGTGGCGCAGACCACCACGGCGGCGAAGCTGCCCGCCGCCGAACTCGATGAGGGCTACACGATTGAGACATGGAGTGGGCCGACCCCCGAACACCGGCTTGACGCGATCGCCCTCTTACACCAGCGGATGTCCACGGATACCCCCGGTGCCGAAGAGTTCGGGGAGGAGGAGAAGTGGGACGCCGCGCGAGTCCGCGCCCTCAACGCGACACGAAGCGAGGGGCACGAGCGCCTCGGCACGGCTCTAGCTCTCAAAGGTGACGCCGCCGCCGGCTTCACCGAGGTCGCTCACTTCGAGGAGCGGCCAGTGGTGGGATGGCAGGGTTCGACTCTTGTGGCCCGTGAACACCGTGGACACGGACTCGGCACGGCGCTGAAGATCGCCAATCATGTGGCTCTGGGTGAGCGCGCCAGCGTGGAACGGATCTACACGTGGAACGCGGTGGAGAACTCGTGGATGCTTCTCATCAATGACAGGGCTGGATTCGCAACCTGGGCCTGGGTCGGTCTGTGGAAAAAACACCTTGCATGACTTGACCGATTGCTATAGGCTTGATATTTGCGTTGATCTGCCTGTGGCGTGCCTTCATATAGCGGGGGGCACCTCATTTCCACTCAAGTGAACCACGTTGTCGCCCGGTGTCGAAATCTGACACACCTGGGACTGTCGATGTGACTTCGGGTGGACAGTCAACCTATCAATTGGTGAAGCATTCGGAAGGACCCCATTGGCCGCCGCCAACGATAACACCAGGACCGCTAACGCCCCCAAGAGAATCTCCTTCGCGAAGATTCGCGAACCGCTCGAGGTTCCCGATCTGCTCGGTCTGCAGACCGACAGCTTCGATTGGCTCATCGGCTCAGAAACGTGGCAGGACCGCGTAGCCGAAGCCATCGAAATCGGAGACGATTCCGTCGCTACCACTTCGGGACTCGAAGATATCTTCGAAGAGATCTCACCGATCGAGGACTTCGGTGGATCGATGTCGCTGTCGTTCCGGGAGCACCGGTTCGAAGCTGCCAAGTACTCCATCGATGAGTGCAAGGAACGCGACATGACCTATTCGGCGCCACTTTATGTGACCGCCGAATTCATGAACAACAACACAGGCGAGATCAAGAGCCAGACGGTCTTCATGGGTGATTTCCCACTCATGACCGACAAAGGCACGTTCATCGTCAACGGCACCGAGCGCGTCGTCGTCTCGCAGCTTGTGCGTTCGCCCGGCGCCTACTTCGAGTCCAGCGTCGACAAGACCACGGACAAGGACATCTTCACTGCGAAGATCATCCCGTCACGTGGTGCATGGTTGGAATTCGAGGTCGACAAGCGCGACCAGGTCGGCGTGCGTCTCGACCGCAAGCGCAAGCAGTCCGTGACTGTGCTGCTCAAGGCCCTCGGTTGGTCCGAAGCGAAGATCCTCGAGGAGTTCGGCGAGTTCGAGTCGATCCGCGAGACCATGGCAAAGGACACGGTCAGCACACAGGACGAAGCGCTGCTCGACATCTACAAGAAGCTGCGCCCGGCAGAACCCGCGACCGCTGAAGCGGCACGTAACCTGCTCAACAACCTGTACTTCAACCCCAAGCGCTACGACCTGGCCAAGGTCGGCCGCTACAAGGTCAACCGCAAGCTGGGCGTCGATGCACCGCTGAGTGACTCGGTCCTCTCGACTGATGACGTGGTTGCGACCATCCGTTACCTCGTGTCCCTGCACGCCGGTGTCGAAACCTCCAAGGGCATCCGTGAGGGCGAGAACATCGAGCTCAACGTGAAGCTCGACGACATCGACCACTTCGGCAACCGTCGCATCCGCGCGGTCGGCGAGCTCATCGAGAACCAGGTCCGCACCGGACTCTCTCGTATGGAGCGCGTCGTGCGTGAGCGCATGACGACCCAGGACGTTGAAGCGATCACACCTCAGACCCTGATCAATATCCGCCCCGTGGTGGCTGCGATCAAGGAGTTCTTCGGCACCTCGCAGCTCTCGCAGTTCATGGATCAGAACAACCCGCTCGCGGGTCTGACTCACAAGCGTCGTCTGTCCGCACTGGGACCTGGCGGTCTCTCTCGTGACCGTGCCGCCATGGAAGTCCGTGACGTTCACCCGTCGCACTACGGACGTATGTGCCCCATCGAGACTCCCGAAGGCCCGAACATCGGTCTGATCGGTTCGCTGGCGTCCTACGCCCGCATCAACCCATTCGGATTCATCGAAACGCCGTACCGCAAGGTCATCGACGGCGTCGTCACCGATGACACCGAGTACCTGACTGCCGACGATGAGCTCGAGTTCAACATCGCGCAGGCCAATGCGCCGCTGACCGAAGAGCAGCGCTTCGCTGAAGTCGAAGTTCTTGCTCGTCCTAAGGGCGGCGGCGGCGAAGCCGAGCTGGTTCAGTACGACACGATTGACTTCATGGACGTCTCTGCACGTCAGATGGTCTCCGTTGCGTCCGCACTGATTCCGTTCCTCGAGCACGATGACGCGAACCGTGCCCTCATGGGTGCGAACATGCAGCGTCAGGCTGTGCCGCTGGTGATGTCGGAGTCCCCAGTCGTGGGCACCGGCATGGAATACCGCGCTGCTGTCGACGCCGGCGATGTCATCACTGCCGATCGCCCAGGCGTCGTCACAGAGGTGTCCGCTGACTTCGTCACCGTGCTGGCTGACGATGGCACGATGCAGACCTACCGTGCGTCGAAGTTCAAGCGTTCCAACCACGGAACCTCGTACAACCAGCGCATCATCGTCGACGAAGGCGATCGCGTCACACCAGGCACGGTTCTGGCTGACGGACCGTCCACTGAGAACGGTGAGATGGCTCTGGGCAAGAACCTTCTCGTGGCATTCATGTCCTGGGAAGGCTACAACTTCGAGGATGCGATCATCCTCTCCCAGCGCCTCGTCCAGGATGATGTTCTGTCCTCGATCCACATCGAGGAGCACGAGGTCGATGCTCGCGACACCAAGCTCGGTGCCGAAGAGATCACCCGCGACATCCCGAACATCTCGCCGGACGCCCTGGCAGACCTCGACGACCGCGGAATCATCCGCATCGGCGCCGAAGTCACCGACGGCGACATCCTCGTCGGCAAGGTCACCCCGAAGGGTGAGACCGAGCTGACACCGGAAGAGCGCCTGCTGCGCGCGATCTTCGGTGAGAAGTCCCGCGAAGTCCGCGACACCTCACTGCGTGTGCCTCACGGCGAGATCGGAACCGTCATCGGTGTCCGCGTCTTCGACCGCGAGGAAGACGATGAGCTCTCGCCGGGCGTCAACCAGATGGTCCGCGTCTACGTCGCTCAGCGTCGTAAGATCACCATCGGTGACAAGATGGCCGGTCGTCACGGCAACAAGGGTGTCATCTCGACCATCCTGCCCGTTGAGGACATGCCGTTCCTGGCCGACGGAACACCCGTCGACATCATCCTCAACCCCCACGGTGTTCCCCGTCGTATGAACATCGGACAGGTCTTCGAAGTCCACCTCGGGTGGATCTCGAAGCAGGGTTGGAAGATCGAAGGCAACCCCGAGTGGGCTGCCGACCTTCCTGCTGCGGCCCGCGAGGCCGAAGCAGGCACCAACTTGGCCACCCCGGTCTTCGATGGTGCGCATGAGCAGGAGCTGCGCGGACTGCTGGACTCCACGACTCCGAACCGCGATGGGGACCGCCTCATCGACTCTTCGGGCAAGGCCCAGCTGTTCGACGGTCGCTCCGGTGAGCCGTTCCCGTACCCGATCGCTGTCGGTTACATGTACATGCTCAAGCTCCACCACCTCGTCGACGACAAGATCCACGCGCGTTCGACCGGTCCGTACTCGATGATCACCCAGCAGCCGCTCGGTGGTAAGGCGCAGTTCGGCGGCCAGCGCTTCGGTGAGATGGAAGTGTGGGCCCTCGAGGCCTACGGTGCGGCGTACACGCTGCAGGAACTGCTGACGATCAAGTCCGATGACATCCCGGGCCGTGTGAAGGTCTATGAGGCCATCGTCAAGGGAGAGAACCTGCCCGATCCGGGAATCCCCGAGTCGTTCAAGGTCCTCATCAAGGAGATGCAGTCCCTGTGCCTCAACGTTGAAGTTCTGTCTTCGGACGGCGCCGAGGTTGAGATGCGTGACGGCGAGGACGAGGTCTACCGGGCAGCTGAAGAGCTCGGCATCGACTTGTCACGCCGTGAAGCCCAGACCGTAGAAGAAGTCTGAGGACTTCCACTTCAACCGACACAACTTCGCGGTGAACGAGACGTTCACCGCCAGGAAAGAGGATTTACGTGCCTGACGTCAATTTCTTTGATGAGCTACGTATCGGTCTTGCTACCGCGGAATCCATCCGCGGCTGGTCACACGGTGAGGTGAAAAAGCCTGAGACCATCAACTACCGCACACTCAAGCCCGAGAAGGACGGACTCTTCTGCGAGAAGATCTTCGGACCCACTCGCGACTGGGAGTGCGCCTGCGGCAAATACAAGCGTGTCCGCTTCAAGGGCATCATCTGTGAGCGCTGCGGCGTCGAGGTGACCCGCGCCAAGGTTCGCCGTGAGCGCATGGGACACATCGAGCTGGCCGCACCGGTCACTCACATCTGGTACTTCAAGGGCGTTCCTTCGCGCTTGGGCTACCTGCTGGACCTGGCACCGAAGGACCTCGAGAAGGTCATCTACTTCGCTGCCTACATGATCACCTCGGTGGATGAGGATTCTCGTCACCGTGATCTGCCCAGTCTGCAGAACAAGATCGACATCGAAAAGCAGCAGATCGGCACTCGCCGTGACGCCGACATCGACCGTCGTGCCAAGAAGCTCGAAGAGGATCTGGCAGCTCTCGAGGCCGACGGCGGCTCTGCCCCGGCCAAGAAGAAGCTGCGCGATGTCGCCGAGAAGGAAATGGAGAAGCTGCGCAAGAACGCCGACCGCGAGGTCGACCGTCTTGACCAGGTGTGGGACCGGTTCAAGAGCCTCAAGGTCAACGACCTCGAAGGCGACGAGAGCCTGTACCGCGAGATGTTCCACCGTTTCGGTCTGTACTTCACCGGTGCCATGGGCGCCGAGGCGATCCAGAAGCGGCTGCTCGACTTCGACCTCGAGGCCGAATCGGAGAAGCTGCGTGAACTCATCGCCACGGGCAAGGGTCAGCGCAAGACCCGTGCCCTGAAGCGTCTCAAGGTCGTAAACGCGTTCTTGACCACTGATAACAACCCCGAGGGCATGGTCCTCGACGTTGTTCCGGTTGTGCCGCCTGAGCTGCGCCCCATGGTGCAGCTCGACGGTGGACGTTTCGCCACGTCTGACCTCAACGACCTCTATCGTCGTGTGATCAACCGCAACAACCGCCTCAAGCGTCTGCTCGATCTCGGTGCACCCGAGATCATCGTCAACAACGAGAAGCGGATGCTGCAGGAAGCCGTCGACTCGCTGTTCGACAACGGCCGTCGCGGTCGTCCTGTGACCGGACCGGGCAACCGTCCGTTGAAGTCGCTGTCGGACATGCTCAAGGGCAAGCAGGGACGTTTCCGTCAGAACCTCCTGGGCAAGCGTGTGGACTACTCGGGCCGTTCGGTCATCGTGGTCGGTCCGCAGCTGCACCTGCACCAGTGTGGTCTGCCCAAGACCATGGCTCTGGAATTGTTCAAGCCCTTCGTGATGAAGCGCCTGGTCGATCTCAACCATGCGCAGAACATCAAGTCGGCCAAGCGGATGGTCGAACGTCAGCACCCTCAGGTGTGGGACGTGCTCGAAGAGGTCATCACCGAACACCCGGTGCTGCTCAACCGTGCACCGACCCTGCACCGTCTGGGCATCCAGGCGTTCGAACCTCAGCTCATCGAGGGTAAGGCCATCCAGCTGCACCCGCTCGTCTGTTCGGCGTTCAACGCTGACTTCGACGGTGACCAGATGGCAGTCCACCTGCCGCTGAGCCCCGAGGCTCAGGCTGAGGCACGCGTGCTCATGCTCTCCGCCAACAACATCCTCAAGCCTTCGGACGGCAAGCCCGTGACCATGCCCTCACAGGACATGATCATCGGTCTGTACCACCTCACCTCCGAACGCAAGGGACTGGCCGGCGAAGGGCGCTCCTTCTCCGGTCTCGGCGAAGCCATCATGGCCTTCGACCGTGGCGAGCTGGATCTGGGTTCGAACATCACGATCCGCCTTGAGAACGTCGTCCCCGGTGACGATCTCGAGACTCCTGAAGGTTGGGAAGCCGGCGATCCGCTGGACGTGCAGACCACCCTGGGTCGCGCACAGTTCAATGACTACCTGCCTGCTGACTACTCGTTCGTGAACTCTACGATCGACAAGAAGGCACTCAGCCGCATTGTGAACTACCTGGCCGAGGAATACCCCAAGGTCGAGGTTGCACACACCTTGGACAACTTCAAGGCCGGCGGCTTCTACTGGGCGACTCGTTCGGGCATCACTATTTCGATGTCCGATGTGGTCTCACCTGTGGCCAAGCCGGAGATCATCGACCACGCCGAGGCTCTCGATACGAAGGTTCAGCAGCAGTACGAACTCGGTGCGCTCACCGACGACGAACGCCGCAACGAACTGGTCAAGCTCTGGACCGAGACGACCGAGAAGGTCGACCAGGTCATGCGCACGAGCTTCCCAGAGGAGAACTCGGTTATGCGTCTGGTGGAGTCCGGTGCATCCGGTAACTGGATGCAGGTCCGCCAGCTGGCCGGTATGCGTGGCCTGGTGACGAACCCGAAGGGTGAGATCATCCCTCGCCCGATCGTTTCGAACTACCGTGAGGGTCTTTCGGTGCTCGAGTACTTCATCGCCTCGCACGGTGCTCGTAAGGGTCTGGCCGATACCGCTCTGCGTACCGCTGACTCCGGTTACCTGACCCGTCGTCTCGTCGACGTGTCACAGGACGTCATCGTGCGCACCGCTGAGGCCGATTCCAATAAGGGCATCACTCTGCCTGCAGCCGAGCGTGACCACGAGGGCAACCTCGTGCCGCACGAGTATGCAGAGACCAGTCTCTACGGTCGCCTCACGGTCTCAGACGTCTCCGACGCCGATGGCAATGTCATCGTCCCGGCGAAGACCGACGTGACCGCAGACACGATCGATACGCTGGTCGCAGCCGGAATCGAAGAGCTCAAGGTTCACTCCGTGCTCACCGCAGATTCCGATACGCAGATCTCGGCCATGCATTACGGCCGTTCGATGGCCACCGGAAAGCTCGTCGACATCGGCGAAGCCATCGGTACCGTCGCTGCCCAGTCGATCGGTGAGCCGGGAACCCAGCTCACCATGCGTACCTTCCACACGGGTGGTGCGGCGGCTGCTACGGGTGACATCACCCAGGGTCTGCCGCGTGTGACCGAGCTCTTCGAAGCTCGCACACCGAAGGGCTTTGCTCCCATCGCCGAGGCGACCGGACGTGTCAAGGTCGATGACAGCCGCAAGACCCGCTTCGTCGTCATCACCCCCGATGACGGTGGCGAAGAGATCGAGCACGCAGTGTCCAAGCGTGCCCGTCTCCTCGTTGAGGACGGACAGAACGTCAAGGCCGGCGAACAGCTGGTCGTCGGTGCTGTCGATCCCAAGCAGGTGCTGCGCATCCGTGGTCGTCGTGAAGCTGAGCGGTTCCTCGTCGAGCAGGTGCAGAAGGTGTACCGCTCGCAGGGCGTGGGCATCCACGACAAGCACATCGAGGTCATCGTCCGGCAGATGCTGCGTCGCGTGACCGTGATCGAGTCGGGCGACACGAACCTGCTGCCCGGCGAGCTGGTCGACCGTGGTCGCTACCAGGGCGAGAACCGCCGTGTGGTTGCCGAAGGCGGCCAGCCGGCATCGGCTCGTGACGAGCTCATGGGTATCACGAAGGCCTCTCTGGCCACCGATTCGTGGCTGTCCGCCGCGTCCTTCCAGGAGACGACACGCGTCCTCACCGAGGCCGCTATGGAAGGCAAGTCGGACACACTGCTCGGACTCAAGGAGAACGTCATCCTCGGTAAGCTCATCCCTGCGGGCACCGGCCTGCAGACACACCGCGACATCGTGGTGGAGCCGACGGAGGAGGCGAAGGCCGAGATGTTCACGAACAGCTACGGCGACTTCTACGCAGGCATCGGCTCCGATTCCGGATCCGCCATCCCGCTGGAAGACTACGACTACGGTGCGTTCAGCTGAAGCTGAACGCATGAGGCTGAGGTCCGCTGCGGAGTCCTAGGACTCCGGCCAGGAGGCCTCAGCCAGCAGTCACAGCAAGAGGGGCACCCGCCAATTGGCGGGTGCCCCTCTTCGCCTATTCACGTGCAGAAGGTTTACTGGGCGACACACTTCCCTCATGAATCACGCGCAGAGAGAACGCGCTGCCCTAAGTCTGACTGCTGTGGGTCCCTCCCGAACGCCGTGGGGTGGCTCCCGAACGGCGTGGTCGCCTCCGGAACGGCGGTTCGTGCCAACGGTTGGTAGGTCTGCTTCGAAAATCGTCTTCGATTCGCGACAGACTTACCAACCGTTGCTGATTCGAGGCGAACCGTCCGTGAAGGCGTGCATGAAGGCGTCCGTGCAGGACGGGTCTTCAGCCGAAGAGGACCTGAGCCTCTTCCCAGCGCTGAAGCGGGACCGACTTGAGACGGTCGACGGCCGATGCCATATCGACCGAGTGGATCTCCGTGCCCCTGAGGCTCGCCATCTTGCCCCAGTCGCCGCTCTGAGCAAGGTCCGCCGCGGCCATCCCCAGCCGGGTCGACAGGACCCGGTCATAGGCGGTGGGGGAGCCCCCTCGCTGCAGATGACCGAGGATGGTGGCACGCGATTCGATTCCCGTGATCTCTTCGATCTTCGGAGCCAGGAAATCCGCAATCCCGCCGAGGCGGGTCCGTCCTTTGTTGTCGACACCGCGATCGGACACCTGCTCGTCGAGCCCCTCGGGAATGAAGCCCTCGGCCACGACGACGATCGGGGCACGGCCGCGGTCCCTGGCCGATGTCACCCATTCCTCGATCTGGTCGAAGGAGACGGGAAACTCCGGCATGAGGATAGCGTGAGCGCCACCGGCCATTCCCGCATGCAGTGCGATCCATCCGACGTTGCGGCCCATGACCTCGATGACCATGCATCGATGATGGGACTCCGCCGTTGTGCGGAGCCGATCGATGGACTCGGTCGCGATGGCCTGGGCGGAGTCGAAGCCGAAGGTGTAGTCGGTGCCGCTGAGATCGTTGTCGATGGTCTTAGGGACTCCGATGATGTTGAGTCCCTCCTCGGTCACGAGTCGAGAGGCGCCTGCCAGTGTGCCTTCGCCGCCGATCGCAATGATGGCGTCAATGTCGTGGGAGGCCATGACCTCGCGCATCCGATTCGGTCCGCCGCCCTCGTACGGGTGGGTGCGGGAGGTGCCGAGGATGGTGCCGCCTCGTCCTGAGAGTCCACGGACGTCGAGCATCGTCATGTCGAACATGTCGTCTTCGAGCAGGCCGCGCCAACCATCGCGGATTCCGACAAACGTATCCTCGTGGGAGCGGATGCCCTTGCGGACGATTCCGCGGATGACCGCGTTGAGTCCGGGGCAGTCGCCGCCGGAGGTGAGTACACCTATCTTCATTCGAGTTGCCCCTGATCCTTTGCTCGGTAGCCTTTGGCCAAATGCACGTCATGGCCGGCCATGAAGGAGACTCCTTTGAGAATGAGCGTCCCGTTGGATCCGTCGCCTTTGGCGGAGCCGCGGATCTCATTTCCGGCCATGATGTTGATCGTATCGTCGCGGATGCGCACACCTGGCGGCACGTAGATGTCGTGGCCTGCCATCATAGAATACGACGTCAGCGACACGGTGACTCCCGGTCCCATGACGTCGCACAGGTCGATGTTGTCGCCGCCCATGAGTGAGTAGGTCGTCACCTCGGCCGTGCCTGCTGGCACATCGAGTTCGCGCCCGGACATGATCGCCACCGAGTTCATCGGCTCCGCTGTGCCCGGTTCCGCCATCGGAGCCAGCGAGGTGGGCCCGTCGCTGCGGGCGAGTGATGTCCCCGCGGTCGTTCCGCCGGTCTGCCGCTGCAGGGACCGGTAGAGGTCATGACCTTCGGGGAGATCGTGGATGAGCGGCATCAGTTCGTCGAGGTACTTCGCCGAAATCGCCTCATCCTGGCGTTCGGCGGTCTCGTCCGGGTCGAGCCGACCGTTGCTGACCGCGTCGGTGATGACTCCGAGAACGGCGTCGCGGTCCTTGTCAGAGGCTCGGATGCGGGGCGCTGGCGAGTGCGGGGAATCGTCTGTGACCATGGTGACCAGTGTAGCGGGGGACGCATATCGCGAGACACGACTGTGCCCCCGCCGCATTGGCAGGGGCACAGTCATGAGCGCTCAGAACACTCGGCGGAGGAGGTCTCCGTCAGCGGTGCAGGTCGAAGCGGTCTGCTTCGACGAGCTTGCTCCAGGCCTTGACGAAGTCGTTGACGAACTTCTCCTGGGCATCATCGGAGGCGTACACCTCGGCGATGGCGCGCAGTTCGGAATTGGCACCGAAGAGCAGATCGATCCGGCTGCCGGTCCACAGCTTCTCTCCTGCGGGGGAGAAGCACTCGTAGACGTTGGCGGACTCGGACGGCCCGACCGGTTTCCAGACGTTGCCCAGCTCGAGCAGGTTGACGAAGAAGTCGTTCGTCAGCTCGCCCGGACGGTCGGTGAAGACACCGAGTTCGGAATCCTGGTAGTTCGCGCCGAGGACGCGCAGCCCACCGATGAGCACGGTCATCTCCGAGGGAGTCAGACCGAGCAGGCTGGCCCTGTCCAGAAGGAGGAACTCGGCCGACAGGGGCAGATCCTCTGTCAGATAGTTACGGAATCCGTCGTGTGTCGGCTCCAGGTACGAGAACGAATCGACATCGGTCTGCTCCTGGGTCGCGTCACCGCGGCCGGTCGTGACCGGAACGCTGACATCATGGCCTGCGGCCTTCGCCGCGGTTTCGATGCCGACGCCGCCAGCGATCGCCAGGACATCGGCGAACGTTGCTCCGGTGTCCGCTGCGATGCGTTCGAGGACTGTGATGACCTCGGCCAGCTTCGCGGGCTCGTTGACTTCCCAGCTCTTCTGCGGTTCGAGGCGCAGGCGTCCGCCGTTGACTCCGCCGCGGAAGTCGGAGACACGGTGGGATGATGCTGCGGCCCAGGTGGTTGAGACGAGCTGGGAGACGCTCAGTCCGGATTCGCGCACTGCAGCCTTGACGGCCTCGAGCTGGCTCGCATCGAGCGGTGTGCCGGCCGGGACCGGGTCCTGCCAGATGAGCTCTTCGCTGGGGACCTCGGGTCCGAGATAGCGAGTGGAGGGGCCCATGTCACGGTGAGTGAGCTTGAACCAGGCGCGGGCGAAGGCATCCTCGAAGGCCTTCTGGTCGTCCTTGAAGCGGCGCGAGATCTCACCATAGATGGGATCGAAACGCAACGAAAGGTCGGTTGTGAGCATGCGGGGCTCACGGCGTCCGTCGCCCTGAGCCATCGGAACCATGTCATCGCCGCCGCCGTCGACTGGGCGCCACTGCAGATGTCCGCCTTCGTTCTCGAAGACCTCCCATTCGTAGGCGAAGAGGATGTGGAAGAACTCGTTGTCCCACCGGGTGGGGTGGTAGGTCCACGTGACCTCGATGCCGCTGCCGACGGTGTCATTGCCCTGGCCGGTGCCGAAATCGGACTTCCAGCCCAGGCCCTGCTCCTCGATCGGTGCGGCTTCCGGATCTCCGCCCTTGTGCGACTCGGGTGCTGCGCCGTGGGTCTTGCCGAAGGTGTGTCCACCTGCGATGAGAGCGACTGTCTCCTCGTCGTTCATGGCCATGCGACCGAAGGTCTCGCGGATGTCGATGGCTGCGGCCAGCGGATCCGGCTTGCCCTCTGGGCCCTCAGGGTTGACGTAGATGAGGCCCATGGTCGTTGCCGCCAGCGGCTTCTGCAGTTCGCGGTTGCCCACATAGCGCTTGTCAGTGCCCAGCCATTCGGTCTCGGAGCCCCAGTAGACGTCATTGTCGGGTTCCCACACGTCCTTGCGGCCACCGGCGTAGCCGAAAGTCTTGAAGCCCATGGACTCGAGACCTACGTTTCCGGCGAGAATGAATAGATCAGCCCAGGAGATCTTCTTGCCGTACTTCTTCTTGACCGGCCAGAGCAGACGACGTGCCTTGTCGAGACCCACGTTGTCGGGCCAGGAATTCAGAGGTGCAAAACGCTGCTGCCCTTCGCCGCCGCCGCCGCGTCCGTCCTGGACTCGGTAGGTGCCGGCGGAGTGCCAGGCCATGCGGATCATGAACGGGCCGTAGTGACCGAAATCGGCTGACCACCAGTCGGCGTTCGTCTTCTGCAGCTCTTCGATATCGGCCTTGAGCGCGTAGTAGTCGAGGCTGGCGAACTCGGCGTCGTAGTCGAAGCCTTCGTCCATCGGGTCGCGGGCAGGCTGGTTCTTGGCCAAGATCTTGAGGTTGAGGCGATTCGGCCACCAATGCGAATTGGCATCGCCCTGGCTGGGATCGACCAGCGAGTCGGCATCGGGCGTCGTCGCCGCTGCCGAGGTGGTGTGGGCGACTGGACAGCCGCCGGCGGTGGAAGTATCGGTCATAATATTCCTTTCACTTTCGAGTCCCGTCAGGACCCGGTTGAAGACAAAGGTGTGGCTTTGTCATTGGGTGGATCGGCTCAGACCGCCGAGGCGGGTTCGGTGCTGCCCGAAGGCGCTGCAGACACAGCGCAGTCAGGACAAAGACCCCAGAACGTGACTTCGGCCTGTTCGACGACGAATCCAGCGTCGAGTGAAGGGGTCAAGCAGGGGGCCTGCCCGACCGCACAGTCGACGTCGACGATGAGGTTGCACGAGCGGCACACGAGGTGGTGATGATTGTCCCCGATGCGTCTCTCGTAACGGGCCACGGACCCGGACGGCTGAATGCACCGCACGAGTCCGACTTCGGTGAGTGTGTGCAGCGAGTCGTACACTGCCTGATGCGATACCTCGGGGAGGTTCTCCCGGACGGCGCGGATGACGGTCTCGGTGTCTGCATGCTGGTGGTCGCACACAGCCGCGAGAACCGCGACTCTCTGTTTCGTCACGCGAAGGGAACTCTCCCGCAGTGCAGCGGTCGGTTCCCATTCGTGCCTATCCTTGTTCTCAGCCACAGCAACAGCTTGCCGCCTTTTCTTGAATGAGTCAAGGAAGCGACAGTCCACCGGACGCCGTGATCGCCGGTCAGCGGCCTCGTATTTCGGTCCGTGAAGATGCCCGAGCCGGAGGAGTGGCGGTTGTGTCGTGAAGCGCACAGGCGCTGGTTTTGACCAGATGCCCGCGACCACGATATTCTAGGATGCGACTGATTGTGTTTCCTGCGTTCGCGAATGATCATGCCGGATGTTTTGTGAGATCCGGACCGCTGTGTGAATTCGTCAGAAGCAGGCCGCCGACGTGTCATTCTGCATAGGTTGTGTGTCATTGCGACACACCCGAGTGCAGGGTTCACTGCGTCGCGCGAATACTGGCATCGGGCGTGAAGCTTCACCCGGTGTTCAGTCGGATATGTCCCACGGTTCACAAATATGGCTGATGCCATGGCCAGTGTGGGAATTAGGTTTATCGAGAAGCAAATGGAGAACGCTTAGTGCCGACAATCCAGCAGCTCGTCCGCAAGGGACGACATGTCAATTCAGCAGGATCCGACGCTCCTGCTCTGAAGAGCAGCCCGCAGCGTCGTGGAGTGTGCACCCGTGTGTACACCACTACACCTAAGAAGCCGAACTCGGCTCTTCGCAAGGTCGCTCGTGTCAAGCTTTCGAGCCAGATCGAAGTGACTGCCTACATCCCAGGCGAAGGACACAACCTGCAGGAGCACTCGATCGTGCTCGTGCGCGGTGGTCGTGTCAAGGACCTGCCAGGTGTGCGCTACCGAATCGTTCGCGGTTCGCTTGACACCCAGGGTGTCAAGGGCCGCCAGCAGGCACGCAGCAAGTACGGTGCGAAGAGGGAGAAGAAGTAATGCCACGTAAAGGTCCTGCACCCAAGCGACCGATCGTCATTGACCCGGTCTTCAGTTCGCCGATCGTCACGCAGTTGATCAACAAGATCCTGCTCGATGGAAAGCGTTCGACCGCTGAGCGCATCGTCTACGGTGCACTTGAAGGTACCCGTGAGAAGAACGGCAATGACCCAGTTGTCAACCTGAAGAAGGCTCTCGACAACATTCGCCCATCCCTCGAGGTTCGCTCTCGCCGTGTCGGCGGCGCAACCTACCAGGTTCCGGTCGATGTTCGTCCGGTTCGTTCGACGACTTTGGCACTGCGCTGGCTCGTAGCTTATTCCCGCCAGCGTCGTGAGAAGACGATGACCGAACGCCTCATGAATGAGATTCTCGATGCGAGCAACGGCCTCGGCGCTGCTGTGAAGCGTCGCGAAGACACCCACAAGATGGCCGAGTCCAACAAGGCCTTCGCCCACTACCGCTGGTAATCGTTCCTCCCCGGACACTTGGCTGGCAGGCGTCATGCGGCGCCTGCCGGCCAGGCAGCGGGGGAGTCGATCACATCATCGAGTGAGAGAGAGACACCGTGGCACTTGACGTGCTCACCGACCTGAACAAGGTCCGCAACATCGGCATCATGGCCCACATCGATGCCGGCAAGACCACCACAACCGAACGCATCCTTTACTACACCGGTGTGAACTACAAGATCGGCGAGACCCACGACGGTGCCTCGACGATGGACTGGATGGATCAGGAGCAGGAACGCGGCATCACGATCACGTCGGCTGCCACCACCTGCTACTGGCACGACAACCAGATCAACATCATCGACACCCCGGGCCACGTCGACTTCACCGTCGAGGTTGAGCGCTCACTGCGCGTCCTCGATGGCGCCGTCGCCGTCTTCGATGGCAAGGAAGGCGTTGAGCCGCAGTCCGAGACCGTGTGGCGTCAGGCTGACAAGTACGACGTGCCTCGCGTGTGCTTCGTCAACAAGATGGACAAGCTCGGTGCTGACTTCTACTTCACCATCGACACCATCCGGGAACGTCTCGGAGCCAAGCCGCTGGTCATTCAGCTGCCGATCGGTTCCGAGTCGGACTTCGCCGGAGTCGTCGACCTTCTTGAGATGAAGGCCTACATCTGGCCTGATGAGTCCAAGAAGGGTCAGGACATGACCGAGATCGAAATCCCAGAGGATCTCAAGGACAAGGCCGTGGAATACCGCGCCAAGCTCGTCGAGGATGTTGCTGAAGCAACCGACGAACTCATGGAGAAGTACCTTGAGGGCGAAGAGATTTCGATCTCTGAGATCAAGGACGGCATCCGTTCGCTCGTCGTCAACTCGACAGCTTTCCCTGTCATGTGTGGTTCGGCTTACAAGAACAAGGGCGTCCAGCCCATGCTCAATGCCGTCATCGACTACCTCCCTTCGCCTCTCGAAGTTCCTCCCATGGTCGGAGAGAACCCTCGTGATGAAGACGAGAAGCTTACTCGCAAGCCTTCCGTCGACGAGCCTTTCTCGGCTCTGGCGTTCAAGGTGGCTACCCACCCGTTCTTCGGCACGCTGACGTACGTTCGCGTGTATTCGGGCCAGGTCAAGTCGGGTGAGCAGGTTCTCAACTCCACGAGTGGTAAGAAGGAGCGCGTGGGCAAGCTCTTCCAGATGCACTCCAACAAGGAGAACCCTGTCGAAGAGGCCATTGCCGGTCACATCTATGCGTTCATCGGTCTCAAGGAGACAACCACCGGTGACACGCTCTGTGACTCCAGTCACCCGATCGCTCTCGAATCGATGACATTCCCTGAGCCGGTTATCTCTGTGGCGATTGAGCCCAAGACCAAGAGCGACCAGGAGAAGCTGTCAGCAGCCATCCAGAAGTTCGTCAGGGAAGACCCGACATACCGGGTTGAACTGGACGTGGAGACAGGTCAGACTGTCATCCGCGGAATGGGCGAGCTTCACCTCGACATCCTCGTTGACCGTATGCGCCGCGAGTTCAAGGTCGAAGCGAACGTCGGCAAGCCGCAGGTCGCCTACCGTGAAACCATTCGTCGCACTGTCGAGAAGTACGATTACACCCACAAGAAGCAGACGGGTGGATCGGGACAGTTCGCGAAGGTCCAGGTCACCTTCGAACCCCTCGAGGTCGAAGGCGATACGATTTACGAATTCGAGAATGCTGTCACGGGCGGTCGTATTCCGCGCGAGTACATTCCGAGCGTCGACGCCGGTATCCAGGACGCCATGCAGCTTGGTGTCCTCGCCGGTTATCCGATGGTGGGCGTCAAAGCCACACTCATCGACGGCGCCTTCCACGATGTCGACTCTTCGGAGATGGCATTCAAGATCGCCGGCTCGATGGTCTTCAAGGAGGCCGTTCAGAAGGCGAAGCCGGTTCTGCTGGAACCGGTCATGGACGTCGAGGTGCGTACCCCAGAGGAATACATGGGTGACGTCATCGGCGACCTCAATTCCCGACGTGGCCAGATCCAGTCGATGGACGATGCTTCCGGTGTGAAGGTCGTCAAGGCTGTGGTCCCGTTGTCGGAGATGTTCGGTTACATCGGTGATCTGCGGTCGAAGACCCAGGGCCGTGCGGTGTACTCGATGACTTTCTCCAGCTATGCGGAGGTCCCCAAGGCAGTTGCTGAGGAGATCGTCCAGAAGATGCGTGGCGGAGAGTAATCTCCGGTCCCCGGTCGCCACGGTGAGCAAGAACATGCTCACCGAAATGAAAGATAACCAACAAAGGTCTAAGATATGAACCGCATATCTTTTGCCAACCACGAGGAGGAACCCAGTGGCAAAGGCTAGTTTCGATAGGACTAAGCCGCACGTCAACATTGGCACCATCGGCCACGTTGACCACGGAAAGACCACCTTGACCGCCGCAATCACCAAGGTGTTGGCGGACAAGTACCCAGATCTCAATGAGGCTCGCGCCTTCGACCAGGTGGATAACGCACCTGAGGAGAAGGAGCGCGGCATCACGATCAACGTCTCGCACGTTGAATACCAGACCGAGAAGCGTCACTACGCTCACGTCGATGCCCCTGGTCACGCCGACTACATCAAGAACATGATTACCGGTGCTGCTCAGATGGACGGCGCAATCCTCGTGGTTGCCGCTACCGACGGTCCGATGCCGCAGACTCGCGAGCACGTTCTGCTCGCCCGTCAGGTTGGCGTGCCTTACATCGTTGTCGCACTGAACAAGTCCGACATGGTTGATGACGAGGAGCTCATTGAGCTCGTCGACTTCGAGGTCCGCGATCTGCTCTCGAGCCAGGACTTCGACGGCGACAACGCTCCCGTCATTCCTGTTTCCGCTCTCAAGGCGCTGGAAGGCGACGAGAAGTGGGTCAAGAGTGTCGAGACCCTCATGGAAGCCGTTGATGACAACGTTCCTGAGCCAGAGCGCGACATCGACAAGCCATTCCTCATGCCCGTCGAGGACGTCTTCACGATCACCGGTCGTGGAACCGTCGTCACCGGTCGTGTGGAGCGCGGCGTCCTGCTGCCTAACGATGACATCGAAATCGTCGGCATCAAGGAGAAGTCGTCCAAGACGACCGTCACCGCAATCGAGATGTTCCGCAAGACTCTGCCTGACGCACGTGCAGGTGAGAACGTCGGACTGCTCCTGCGCGGAACGAAGCGCGAAGATGTTGAGCGCGGACAGGTTATTGTGAAGCCTGGTTCGATCACGCCTCACACCAACTTTGAAGGCCAGGTCTACATTCTGAGCAAGGACGAGGGTGGACGTCACAACCCGTTCTACTCGAACTACCGTCCTCAGTTCTACTTCCGCACCACGGACGTCACCGGTGTCATCACGCTGCCTGAGGGCACCGAGATGGTCATGCCTGGTGACAACACCGACATGACGGTCGAGCTGATCCAGCCGATCGCTATGGAAGAGGGCCTCCGCTTCGCTATCCGCGAAGGTGGACGTACCGTCGGCGCTGGTCGAGTCACCAAGATCACCGCCTGATACATCTCGATCGCTGAGGCTTCGGCCTCGATATCGGGGCTTCGGCCTCGAGTGATTGGCGCAGAACCCCGGTCCGCAAGGGCCGGGGTTCAGTGTATTCACCGCCGGGAACTGCTCAGGCGCCCACAACGGCTGGACATGAAATGCCTCACAAGGGCCTTCCCTGGAATTGCGCCGATGAAGCGCTATATGACAAGATAGTGAAGTTGCGTTTTGGACGTTGACCCCTGCACTGCGGTAGCAATACCGCGAACAGTCCGGAACACTATCGGATCGATGAATCTGCGTGAAAGCGGGTTCGGACCGAGCAGCCAATGAGTAAAAGCGCCGTCGGCCCTTCAGGAGAATTGGAAAATTCTCCGACAGGATTAGCCGACACGCCCGACCTCGGGGGTCGGTCATGGTCAGCCGGCACAGACCACAGACGATTTTGATCGACTGCTGGTTGATGGCCGGAAGTAACTAAAGAAAGAGACGACGCCATGGCGGGACAGAAAATCCGCATTCGGCTCAAGTCGTACGACCATGCTGTGATTGACAGTGCTGCACGAAAGATCGTGGACACCGTCACTCGCGCAGGTGCGACTGTTGTGGGCCCCGTGCCGTTGCCAACGGAGAAGAACGTGTACTGCGTCATCCGTTCGCCACACAAGTACAAGGACAGCCGTGAGCATTTCGAAATGCGCACGCACAAGCGTCTGATCGACATCGTCGATCCGACGCCGAAGGCAGTCGACTCGCTGATGCGTCTCGACCTCGCTGACGACGTCAACATCGAGATCAAGCTCTAAGGGAGGCAAACATGGCGAACAATCGTTCATCAGCTCTCCCTACCACCCGCAAGGTCAAGGGCCTTCTGGGAACCAAGCTGGGCATGACCCAGGTTTGGGATGAGCAGAACAATCTCGTACCGGTGACCGTAGTGGCCGCCGGCAGCAACGTCGTGACGCAGATCCGCAATGAGGAAACCGACGGTTACCCCGCACTGCAGATCGCGTTCGGCGAGATCGATCCTCGCAAGGTCAACAAGCCCACTGCAGGCCACTTCGAGAAGGCCGGCGTGACACCACGCCGTCACCTTGTCGAGCTGCGCACCGCAGATGCTGCTGACTACGCACTGGGTCAGGAGCTCGGAGTCGACACGTTCGACGCCGGGATCAAGGTCGACGTGACCGCAAAGACCAAGGGTAAGGGAACCGCCGGTGTCATGAAGCGTCATGGCTTCGCTGGCGTCGGTGCCTCCCACGGACAGCACCGCAACCACCGTAAGCCGGGTTCAATCGGCGGAGCCGCGACTCCCGGTCGCGTGTTCAAGGGTATGCGCATGGCTGGCCGTATGGGTGCAGTCAAGCACACCACCCAGAACCTCACGATCCACGCCGTGGACACCGAGAACAACTTCCTGCTTATCAAGGGGGCCGTACCTGGTCCCAAGGGTGCAGTCGTTCTCGTTCGCTCGGCCGCTAAGGAGGGCTGAACGTTATGACTGATGTCAAGACAGTTGACGTTGTCGATGCCGCTGGTGCGAAGACCGGATCCGTTGAGCTGCCTGCCGAGATCTTCGGCGTGCAGACCAATGTGCCGTTGATCCACCAGGTTGTTGTCGCACAGCTGGCAGCAGCCCGTCAGGGTACACACAAGACAAAGACCCGCTCCGAAGTACGCGGTGGCGGTCGCAAGCCCTACCGCCAGAAGGGTACCGGTAACGCTCGTCAGGGCTCGATCCGTGCTCCTCAGTACAACGGTGGTGGAGTCGTGCACGGGCCGGTTCCTCGCGATTACTCGCAGCGGACCCCCAAGAAGATGAAGGCTGCTGCACTGCGCGGCGCCCTCTCTGATCGTGCACGTCTCGATCAGGTCTTCGTTGTGAAGAACCTGATCACCGGCGAAGCACCGTCGACCAAGCAGGCGAAGCTCGCTCTCGCAGGCCTCTCCGATCGCAAGAACACCCTCGTGGTGCTCAACCGTGACGATGAGCTCACCGAGCGCAGCGTTCGCAACCTGCCTCACGTTCACGTGCTCACCTCCGATCAGCTCAACACATACGATGTGCTGATCGCAGATGACATCGTGTTCACCGAGTCAGCGCTGGAGACCTTCCTGGGCGGATACCGCAAATCGGAGGACGCATCATGAGTCTGAACTTCAAGGACCCACGCGACATCATCGTCGCTCCGGTCGTCTCGGAAAAGACCTACAGCCTGATGGACGAAGGAAAGTACACCTTCATCGTCGATCAGGGGTCGAACAAGACTGAGATCAAGAATGCCATTGAATCGATCTTCAATGTGCAGGTTGCCAAGGTCAACACCCTGAATCGCCAGGGTAAGCGCCGCCGCACTCGTACCGGTTGGGGGAAGCGCAAGGACACCAAGCGTGCCATTGTCGCCCTCAAGGACGGTTCGATCGACATCTTCGGTGGATCGCTCTAAGCGATTCTTCGTAGAAGAAGGACAAGACTCATGGGAATCCGTAAGCACAAGCCGACGACCCCGGGCCGTCGTGGCTCATCGGTCGCCGACTTCGTCGAAGTGACCCGGTCTACACCGGAGAAGTCACTTCTGCGCCCGCTGCCTAAGCGCGGTGGCCGTAACAGCCAGGGACGCGTGACCACTCGCCATCAGGGCGGCGGCCACAAGCGTCAGTACCGTGTCATCGACTTCCGCCGCCATGACAAAGATGGCGTACCCGCGAAGGTCGCACACATCGAATATGACCCGAACCGCACTGCGCGGATCGCTCTTCTGCATTATGCAGATGGCGAGAAGCGCTACATCCTCGCCCCGCAGAACCTCAAGCAGGGCACACAGGTTGAAGCTGGTCTGGGCGCAGACATCAAGCCGGGCAACAACCTTGCCCTGCGCAACGTCCCAGTCGGCACCGTTCTGCACGCAGTTGAAATGCGTCCAGGCGGCGGTGCCAAGATCGCTCGCTCTGCCGGTTCGTCCGTGCAGCTCGTAGCGAAGTACGGCCGGTTCGCTCAGCTGCGGATGCCTTCTGGCGAAATCCGCAATGTTGATGCGCGCTGCCGTGCGACGATCGGCGAGGTCGGCAATGCCGAGCAGTCGAACATCAGCTGGGGCAAGGCAGGCCGCATGCGTTGGAAGGGCAAGCGCCCATCCGTCCGTGGTGTCGTCATGAACCCGGTCGACCACCCACACGGTGGTGGCGAGGGCAAGACTTCGGGTGGACGTCACCCAGTCAGCCCGTGGGGTCAGCTAGAAGGCCGCACACGCCGGCCGAACAAAGAGAGCGACAAGTACATCGTGCGCCGTCGCCGGACCGGCAAGAAGCGCTGATTGGAGTACTGACTTATGCCTCGTAGCCTCAAAAAGGGTCCTTTCGTCGATGAACACCTGTACCAGAAGGTGGCTCGTCAGAACGAGAAGAACTCTAAAAACGTAATCAAGACATGGTCTCGTCGCTCGATGATCATCCCGGACTTTCTGGGACACACCATCGCAGTACATGACGGTCGCAAGCATGTTCCAGTCTTCATCACTGAAGCCATGGTCGGACATAAGCTTGGCGAGTTCGCACAGACACGGACGTTCCGTGGCCACGAAAAGGACGATCGCAAGGGTCGCCGCCGCTGACGCGGGGGCACTCTTACGATCCTAGACAAGAGAGAAGGAAGCGATGGAAGCCAAGGCTAAGGCGCGTTACCTGCGCGTCACGCCTCGCAAGGCTCGGCGCGTCATCGACCTCATTCGTGGTCAGCAGGCGACCGAAGCACTTGCAGTGTTGAAGTTTGCAGAACAGTCGGCATCAGATCCGATTTACAAGCTCGTTGCCTCAGGTATCGCCAATGCGCGTACCCGGGCTGACGAGGAGGGCATTGCGTTCGACGAGAACGAACTGGTCATCTCTGAAGCATTTGTGGACGAGGGACCAACCATGAAGCGGTTCCGCCCGCGAGCACAGGGTCGCGCTTTTCGCATCGAGAAGCGCACAAGCCACGTTTCAGTGGTCCTGGCCAGCGGTGACGACCTGCCTCAGCGCAAGAGCCGGAAGGGGAACCGTTAATGGGCCAGAAAATCAATCCGAACGGATTCCGACTCGGAATCACCACGGATCACAAGTCAAAGTGGTTTGCTGACTCGACTAAACCGGGACAGCGCTACAGCGACTACGTGCTCGAAGATGTGAAGATCCGACAGATGATGACCAAGGGCCTTGAGCGCGCTGGCATCTCCAAGGTGAACATCGAACGCACACGTGACCGTGTCCGAGTCGACATCCACACTGCCCGTCCGGGCATTGTCATTGGACGTCGTGGAGCCGAAGCCGATCGCATTCGCGGTCAGCTTGAAAAGCTCACCGGCAAGCAGATTCAGCTCAACATCCTTGAGGTGAAGAACGCTGAGATCGACGCGCAGCTCGTTGCTCAGGGAGTTGCCGAGCAGCTCGCAAGCCGCGTGGCCTTCCGCCGCGCGATGCGCAAGTCGATCCAGAGCGCTCAGCGTGCAGGTGCCAAGGGCATCCGCGTGCAGTGCTCCGGCCGCCTCGGCGGTGCCGAAATGAGCCGTTCCGAGTTCTACCGCGAGGGTCGTGTGCCTCTGCACACCCTGCGTGCGAACATCGATTACGGTTTCCACGAAGCACACACCACCTTTGGTCGCATCGGCGTCAAGGTGTGGATCTACAAGGGCGACATGACCGACAAGGAGCTTGCTGCCGAGCAGGCGAAGGCTCCAGCTGCTCGTGGCCCTCGTGGCCGTGGGCGTGGTCGTGGAGGCCGTGGCCGCGGTCAGGAAGGTGCAGCAGCACCGCGTCGTAACGACGCAGCGCCGAAGACCGAGAACAATGCCGAGGCCCCCGCGGCTGAGGCCGGATCGGAGGGCTGACACATGCTGATCCCTCGTCGGGTTAAATACCGCAAGCAGCACCACCCCAAGCGGGGCGGCGCAGCTAAGGGCGGCACCAAGGTGTCGTTCGGTGACTACGGCATCCAGGCCACAGAGCCTGCCTACATCACCAACCGGCAGATCGAGGCCGCACGTATTGCCATGACGCGCTACATCAAGCGTGGTGGCAAGGTGTGGATCAACATCTACCCAGATCGACCACTGACGAAGAAGCCTGCCGAGACCCGCATGGGTTCCGGTAAGGGTTCGCCGGAGTGGTGGGTCGCCAATGTCAAGCCGGGTCGGGTCATGTTTGAACTCGCCGGTGTGTCCGAGGAAGTTGCACGTGAGGCGCTGCGCCTCGCGATCCACAAGCTTCCGCTGAAGGCCCGTATTGTGGCCCGCGAAGGTGGTGAGTGAGTATGGCAATCGGTTCCAAGAACCTTTCCATGGACGCACTTGACGGTTATGACAACGAGCGTCTGCTCGAGGAGCTCAAGAAGGCTAAGGCCGAGCTGTTCAACCTGCGCTTCCAGTCGGCCACCGGCCAGCTGGAGAGCCACGGTCGGCTCAAGGCCGTGCGTCGCGACATCGCTCGTATCTACACCGTGCTCAACGAGCGGGAAATGGACATTCGTTCGAACCCCGCTGCTGCTAAGGAAGAGGACAAGTGATGGCGGAGACCACCAAGCCCGAGGCAACGCCTGCGGACCGTAACTCCCGCAAGACCGCGCGTGGTTACGTTGTTTCCGACAAGATGGAGAAGACCATCGTCGTTGAGGTGGAGGAGCGCAAGACGCACCGCCTGTACGGCAAGGTTCTTCGCCAGTCGGTGAAGTACAAGGTTCACGATGAGGAGAACGCCGCTGGTGTCGGCGACCTCGTCCTCGTGTCCGAAACGCGGCCGGTTTCGTCCGCGAAGCGTTGGCGGCTCGTCGAAATCATCGAACGCGCCAAGTAAGCTGACGCCACCCCTCCCACCCGGTCCCGCCCACGGTCTCCAGCAGATCGTGGGCGGCTACCGGGAACGGGGTGAAATGTCATTAATCCGTTCCGCAAGGCTCATCCAATCGGGTGAGAACCGGCGCGACGACAGGAGAAAATAGTGATTCAGCAAGAGTCGCGACTCAAGGTCGCCGACAACACTGGTGCCAAGCAGATCCTGGCAATCAGGATTCTGGGTGGTTCCGGTCGGCGTTATGCCTCGATCGGTGACACCATCGTGGCAACCGTCAAAGACGCAATTCCTGGTGGCAACGTGAAGAAGGGTGACGTCGTCAAGGCTGTCATCGTTCGGACCGCCAAGGAGCGCCGTCGTCCCGATGGTTCGTACATCAAGTTCGACGAGAATGCAGCAGTCATTCTCAAGACTGATGGCGAACCACGCGGAACCCGTATCTTCGGACCCGTGGGACGCGAATTGCGTGATAAGAAGTTCATGAAGATCGTCTCCCTGGCACCGGAGGTGTTGTGAGCATGGCGAACAAGCTCAAGATCAAGAAGGGCGACCTCGTCCAGGTGATTGCAGGCGCCCGTCAGTCACGGGGTGGCGATCGTGGGAAGCAGGGCAAGGTTCTTGCCGTGTACCCGGAACGCAACCGCGTCCTCGTTGAGGGCATCAACCGCGTGATCAAGCATAAGAAGGCAACGCAGACTCAGGCCGGTGGCACCGCCGGCGGCCGCGAGACTCACGAAGCCCCAATCCACGTGTCCAACGTGGCGCTCGTTGATCCTAAGGACAACAAGCCCACCCGCGTCGGATACCGCGAGGAAACTGTGGAACGCGATGGTCGCAACAAGACCGTTCGTGTCCGCGTCTCGCGTCGCACCGGGGAGGAGATCTGATGACGGAAACAACAACGAGCCGTCCAGCGCCACGCCTCAAGCAGGTTTACCGCGATGACATCGTGGCCAAGCTGCAGGACGAGTTCAACTACGCAAACCCCATGCAGGTTCCCGGTCTGACCAAGGTCGTCGTGAACATGGGTGTGGGTGACGCAGCACGCGATTCGAAGCTGATCGAAGGCGCAATCAACGATTTGACTCTGATCACCGGTCAGAAGCCGATCGTGACTCGGGCGCGGAAGTCCATCGCCCAGTTCAAGTTGCGCGAGGGTCAGCCCATTGGAGCCCACGTCACCATGCGTGGCGCCCGTATGTGGGAATTCGTCGACCGTGTCATCTCACTGGCTCTTCCGCGTATCCGCGACTTCCGCGGCCTCTCGGATCGTCAGTTCGACGGGAACGGTAACTACACCTTCGGTCTCACGGAGCAGTCAATGTTCCACGAGATCGATCAGGACCGGATCGACCGCGTCCGAGGTATGGATATCACAGTTGTGACTACAGCGAACACCGACGACGAGGGACGTGCACTTCTGCGCCACCTCGGGTTCCCGTTCAAGACCAAATAATCGCTACGTTGCAGGTCCAAGCGCGCACTGCGCGGGCGGAAACCGTAACGAGGAAGGGCTAGAGCCCAAATGACAATGACTGATCCAGTCGCAGACATGTTGACACGTCTGCGGAACGCCAACTCGGCTTATCACGAGGACGTCAGCATGCCGTTCTCGAAGCTGAAATCCAACATCGCTGAGATTCTCAAGAGCGAGGGCTACATCACCGGTTGGAGCGTCGAAGACGCTCAGGTCGGTAAGACCCTGCTCATGGACCTCAAGTTCGGTCCTAACCGTGAGCGTTCGATCGCCGGCCTGCGCCGTGTGTCGAAGCCCGGACTGCGCGTTTACGCGAAGTCGACCAACTTGCCTAAGGTCCTCGGTGGACTCGGTATCGCCATCCTGTCGACCTCGTCAGGCCTCCTGACCGATCGTCAGGCCGCCAAGAAGGGTGTGGGTGGGGAAGTCCTCGCCTACGTCTGGTAAGGAAGGAGAGAAGAATATGTCACGTATTGGCAAGAACCCGATCTCCGTCCCGAATGGCGTAGAGGTCAAAATCGATGGCCAGGTTGTCGCCGTCAAGGGACCCAAGGGCGATCTGTCCGTCGCTATCGCAGAGCCGATCACCGCATCGCTCGACGAAGGCGTTGTGACGGTGACCCGTCCGGACGAAGAGCGCGAATCGCGTTCGCTCCACGGACTGTCCCGCACGATGATCAACAACATGATCGTCGGTGTGACCGAGGGCTACTCCAAGGCTCTCGAAATCGTCGGCACCGGTTACCGCGTGCAGGCCAAGGGATCGAACCTCGAGTTCGCTCTGGGCTACAGCCACTCGATCACCGTCGAACCACCCGAGGGAATCTCCTTCACGGTTGACGGACAGACCAAGCTGGCCGTTCACGGCATCGACAAGCAGCTGGTCGGAGAGACCGCTGCCAACATCCGGAAGCTGCGTAAGCCTGAACCTTACAAGGGCAAGGGCGTTCGCTATGTCGGAGAAAATGTCCGTCGCAAGGTCGGAAAGGCTGGTAAGTAGAGATGGCCTTTGGCAAAAAGGAAAACTACGGCAAGGGCAGGGCTGCGGCCCGCAAACGTCGTCACGCTCGTCTGCGCAAGCATGTCAGCGGTACGCCGGAACGTCCTCGCCTGTCAGTGACTCGCTCCACGCGCCACGTCTTTGTCCAGGTCATCGACGACACCGTCGGCAAGACCTTGGCATCGGCCTCCACCATGGAAGCCGACCTGCGTACACACGAGGGTGACAAGACCGGCAAGGCCCACAAGGTCGGCGAGCTGGTAGCCCAGCGCGCTAAGGAAGCCGGTATCGAAGCCGTCGTATTCGACCGTGGCGGCAACGCCTACCACGGCCGTGTGCAGGCAATCGCCGAAGGTGCACGTGAAGGAGGATTGGCCCTATGAGCACTGAAGAGAACAAGGAACAGCAGCCAGCTGCTGAAACCCGTACCGATAGCAACAGTGATCGCTCCTCACGTGGTCGCGGTCAGGGTGGTCAGGGCGCACAGAATCGTGGACGCGGCGAAGGCCGTGGGCGCGGTGGTCGTGCTGAAGAGAAGAGCCAGTTCATCGAGCACGTCGTCACGATCAACCGCGTGTCGAAGGTCGTCAAGGGTGGACGTCGGTTCTCCTTCACCGCCCTCGTCGTCGTCGGTGACGGAGACGGCATGGTCGGCATGGGCTACGGCAAGGCTAAGGAAGTTCCCGCAGCCATTGCCAAGGGTGTCGAGGAGGCGAAGAAGAACTTCTTCCGCGTCCCACGCATCCAGAAGACCATTCCGCACCCGATCCAGGGTGAAACCGCCGCCGGTGTAGTCATGCTGCGCCCGGCTGCTCCTGGTACTGGTGTTATCGCCGGTGGCCCGGTGCGTGCGGTCCTCGATGCTGCCGGCGTTCAGGACATCCTGTCCAAGTCGCTGGGTTCAGCTAACGCAATCAACATCGTTCGCGCGGCGATCAAGGCTCTCCAGGGCCTCGAACGCCCCGAGCAGGTCGCGGCACGCCGTGGTCTGCCTGTGGACGAGGTCGCTCCTCACGCATTGCTGCGGGCGGCTGCCGAAAGCGGGGCGAAGTCCTGATGGCTAAGCTCAAAGTTACCCAGCGCAAGTCCGACATCGGTGGCAAGCCGAACCAGCGTGCAACGCTGCGTTCGCTTGGACTGAAGCGGATCGACGATGTGGTGGTGTGCGAAGATCGTCCGGAACTCCGGGGAATGATCAACGTCGTGCGTCACCTCGTGACTGTGGAAGAGGTGGATTGATATGTCGAACGATGACTCACTCAAGGTCCACGATCTCCGTCCTGCCCCAGGAGCAAAGACTGCCAAGACCCGTGTCGGTCGTGGTGAAGCTTCGAAGGGCAAGACAGCCGGACGCGGAACCAAGGGCACACACGCCCGCTACCAGGTTCCTCACGGCTTCGAGGGTGGACAGACTCCGATGCACATGCGTCTGCCTAAGCTGCGCGGGTTCAAGAACCCCGCAAAGGTGACGTTCCAGGTTGTCAATCTTGACAAGCTGTCGTCCTTGTTCCCAGAAGGCGGCGATGTCACTGTCGCCGATCTGGTGGCCAAGGGTGCTGTGCGTCCTAAGCAGCCCGTGAAGGTTCTGGGCACCGGTGAGATCACCGTTGCTCTGAACATCACTGCTGACAAGGTCTCGGGTTCAGCACTCGAGAAGATCATGGCAGCAGGCGGCAGCGTCAACGAAGCCTGAGCAGCTCCCGCACAGCGGGGCTGATATCTGAGGCGTCACTCGAAGGGGCGGTCACGCAAGTGACCGCCCCTTCGTCGTGCCCGAATCCTCGGCCGAGTTGCCTGGGTCGAGACACCTCGGTTGTCCGGGTCATACACCGCAGCGTCGGTTTCGACACAGTCCCAACGGCAATCGGCATTGCCCGGCGTCCACGTGGCCTCTCGGTTTCAGCCTGACGGTCATACCCTGGTAGTCTTTTGCAGGTATTTGTCTCATTCGCGAGGTCGTATCTGCGACCCTGACTTTTTCATCCCCCAATGAGGAGGACGCTTGATCGGCGCAATACGGAGGGCCTTCAGAACGCCCGACCTGAGGAACAAACTCCTCTTCACCCTGGGCATTCTTGTCATCTTCCGGCTTGGCTCATTCATTCCCTCGCCCGGAATCGACTACACCCAGGTTCAGGAGTGCGTTGCGTCCCCCCAGCTGAACGAGGGCGGGTTCGCAATGATCAACCTGTTCAGCGGTGGCGCACTGCTGCAGCTGTCGATCTTCGCTCTGGGCATCATGCCCTACATCACCGCCAGCATCATCGTTCAGCTTCTGCGCGTGGTCATTCCGCGCTTCGAGTCACTCCACAAAGAGGGAGCCTCGGGCCAGGCGAAACTGACTCAGTACACGCGCTACCTGACCATCGGGCTGGCCGTGCTCAACGCAACGACCCTCGTGGCCACTGTGCGTACGGGCGCTCTCTTCGGTGGCATCGAAGGCTGCGACAACCTCATCACCAATGACACCTGGTGGGGCATCACCGTCCTTGTCATCACTCTGGTAGCAGGCACCGGCCTCATCATGTGGCTGGGCGAGCAGATCACCGAACACGGAGTCGGCAACGGTATGTCGCTGCTCATCTTCACCTCGGTGGCCTCGGCTTTCCCATCATCGCTGGGTGCAATCCTGCGCGAACAGGGCGTCGACATCTTCCTCATCGTCATCGCCGTCGGTCTGGTGCTCGTGGCGCTCGTCGTCTTCGTCGAGCAGTCACAGCGACGTATTCCGGTGCAGTACGCCAAGCGCATGGTTGGTCGACGGATGTTCGGCGGCACCTCGACCTACATTCCGATCAAGGTCAACATGGCCGGTGTGATCCCCGTGATCTTCGCATCATCGGTTCTCTACCTGCCCAGTCTGATCTCGCAGTTCTTCGCCCCAGAGAGCAAGTGGGTGGAATGGATCAACACCTACTTCACACGTGGTGACCACCCGATCTACATCGCCACCTATGCACTGCTGACGATCTTCTTCGCATACTTCTACGTCGCGATCACCTTCAACCCGGAGGAAGTCGCTGACAACATGAAGAAGTATGGTGGCTTCGTCCCCGGCATCCGTGCCGGACGCCCTACCGCCGATTACCTGAGCTTCGTGCTCAGCCGCATCAACTTCCCGGGCTCGCTCTACCTGGCTTTCATCGCACTGATTCCGCTGATTGCACTGGTCCTCATCAACGCGAACCAGAACTTCCCGTTCGGCGGCACCTCGCTGCTGATCGTGGTGGGAGTCGGTCTCGAAACCGTCAAGCAGATCGACGCACAGATGCAGCAGCGCCATTACGAAGGTCTGCTGCGCTGACCGACCCCGACCGCGGACAACCATTGGAAGGACACACCTTATGAGTTCACGTATCATCCTGATCGGCCCACCCGGTGCCGGCAAAGGCACTCAAGCCGCGCGACTGTCAGAGGCGCTGAACATTCCGGCGATATCGACCGGTGACATCTTCCGTGCGAACGTGAAGGGCGAGACCGAACTCGGCAAACTCGCAAAGCGCTACATGGACGCCGGCGAATACGTCCCCGACGAAGTGACCAACTCGATGGTCGCAGATCGTCTGGCCCAGGACGACGCCGCCAAGGGCTTCCTCCTCGACGGCTACCCGCGCACCAGCGCACAGGTGGACGAGCTTGACAGGATCCTCGCGGTCGAGGGCCACGAGATCGAACAGGTCGTCGAGCTCACCGCTGACATCGACGAAGTCGTCGCCCGCCTCCTGGCACGTGCACAGACCGAAGGCCGCAGCGATGACAGTGAAGATGTCATCCGTCATCGCCTCGACGTCTATGCAGAGCAGACCCAGCCTCTGACAGACATCTACCGCGAACGCGGCCTGCTGCGCCAGGTCGACGGACTCGGCGAAGTCTCGGATATCACTGACCGAATCCTCGACTCCATTCGATGATCTTTGGTCCCCGGATCGAGCTTAAGTCTCCCGAACAGCTGGTGACGATGTGTCGCGCAGGACTGCTCACGAGCGCAGTCCTGCAGGCGGCCCGTGAAGCAGCCGTCCCGGGTGCCACCACCGCCGATGTGAATGCTGCGGCCGAGTCCGTCATCACCGAGGCGGGGGCTCTGTCCAACTTCAAGGGCTACCAGGGATTCCCCGCTGTCGTGTGCATCTCGGTGAACGAAGAGATCGTGCACGGGATACCCGGTGAGAGAGTCCTTGAATCCGGGGATCTCGTGTCGATTGACGGCGGCGCAATTGTCGATGGCTTCCACGGTGATTCGGCGTTCACCATGATCGTCGGCGGTGACGCCGCCGGCTCAGAGGCAGACATCGCGCTGTCTCAAGCGACAGAGAAGGCCATGTGGGTCGGCATCGCGGCCTTCGCCGCCGGCGACAAGGTCAGCGACATCGGTGACGCGATCGACGATCATGTCTCCCGAGAAGCCCCGGAACTGGGACTCGTGGAGGAATTCACCGGTCATGGCATCGGCACTGCCATGCATATGCCGCCCGAGGTGCTGAACTATCGAGCCCGGTCGAAGGGGCCGAAGATCAAGTCGGGAATGTGCCTCGCGATCGAACCTATGCTCACCACGGGCAGCAGCGAGACCATCACCTTGGACGACGACTGGACTGTCGTGACTGATGATGGCTCGCGTGCGAGCCATTGGGAGCACAGCGTCGCCAAGCATGATGGGGGAGTCTGGGTACTCACTGCTGAAGATGGGGGAGTGGCCGGACTGGCACCCTTCGGAATCACACCGGTGCCTCCTGCAGGTGCCTGAGCCGACTCAGTCATTCATGGCTGAGGCGTTTGCTGCCTCCGCCTGAGCTCGTTGGTCGTGAGGATGTGCATGACGACGAACAGCGCCAACGCTGACATCAGACTCAACGCGAACATCCACGCTGCAGTGACGTGAATGTCGAAGCCTGCGATCATGAAGGATGCGAAGGTGATGATAGCCGTGATCGATCCGGTCAGGACCGCAGAGGTCCTGGCCTTTTGAAATACCCGTAGACTCGTTTCGTATGCCTCGTCGTCCATGACGCTGCTCCCTTGAACTTGTGACCGTCGTTATCGACTTTGGTCAGGATCCTTGTGTTTTCACGTTAGGATCTGCTCTTGGCGGGTGTCCACGATCACACGAAACGTTCGGCAGCTGTGCCCGATCGCTATCGTCTGATCCTCATCTCCTTCGATGTCATCTCGGCGTTCGGGTGTCTCCAAGCGCAGGGTCTGCCCGGCCCCGTCATCGTCGGAGTCTTGGCCGAACACGGCTATTCGTCCTCGAGCGTACACAATCAGCTGGTGGGGATGGTCCACCGGGACATTCTGAGCAGCGAAAGGCTGGGACGAGTCTCGATCTGCCTCTTGAGCCCGCGTATCCTCTCAGGTCTCATGGGCATTGCGGGAGATCGGGACGCGCCCAGCTTCGAAGGTCATTTTCATGCCGCGCTGTATTCGATTCCCGAGTCGGCACGGATGCTGCGCGATCGGCTCCGATATGTCGCCAGGATGCTCGGTTACCGACAGTTGCGCCCCGGAGTTCTGCTGTCCTTCGCCGACCTCTCCCACGAACTGTCCGGGCAGCTGCCTGGAATGCTCGAGCCAGGGTGGTGTGAATACGCGACGATCGAACCCGAGGCCATCGCCACAGCCCGACGAATGACTTCGCGAGCTAGACCGCGTCGCTTGAGCTGCCACCGCTGGAGAGCGCATTGGCTGCTTTGAGCGTCAACGGCAGTCAGCCAGGTGGTGGACAACCCGAGATGTCGCTGGTGAAGTTCTTCGACATCTATTTTCAAGTTGCGCGTGCGGTCATGACGTACCCGATTCTTCCAGCCGAACTGGTGGGCCCCGAACAGCCGGCACTGCGTTTCCGCACTCTTATGGACCGATGCAACCTGGAGTACTACCTGCGGTTCGACCAGCAGATACTGGAATGTGCCGGCCCCAATCCGTCCTTCGGCCTCATCGAATGGCTCCCGAGCAGTTGAGACCTGCCTCCCCGGAGTGAGATTGTCACTTTACACTGCGGAGGCGATGCGTTCGATTGCTTCGGTCAGGAGAGGTCGGGGGAGTGCGAAGTTGAGGCGGATGTGACCTGCCCCGACCTCACCGCAGAGGCGGCCCTCGGTGATCGCGACGTGAGCTTCGGTGTTGAAATGTTCGGCCAGTTCGGATTTGAGGCCGTACCCGCGCAGGTCCAACCACGCCAGGTATGTTCCTTCAGGCGCAAGGTACGTGGCGTTGGGCAGGTGGGTGGCGATGAGATCTGTCAGGAGCTCGCGGTTGCCCTTGAGATAGGCGGTGATCTCGTCCAACCACTCACCCGACTGGGTGTATGCCGCGGTAGTGGCGAGGATGCCGGGGTTCGACGCGGCGCCAGAGACGAAATTGCCCTTCTGCGCCCAGATCGCGCGATCATCGGCACTGCTGAGGATGAGCTGTGCGCACTTGAGCCCTGGGATGTTGAACGCCTTGGAGGCCGCGGTAGCGGTGGCCGTATGCGATGCCGTCGTCTCATTCAGGCTCGCATAGGGAATGTGACGGGCCGGTTCGAAGACTAACGGGGCGTGGATCTCATCGGAGAACACGCGTGCATCATTGCGCTCAACCACCTCGGCGAGTTCCAGGAGCTCGCTCTCCGTGTACACCTTGCCGATGGGGTTATGGGGATTGCACAGGACCAGGGTGGAGCCAGGCGCCAGCGCGGCATCGACCGCGGCGAGGTCGACCGACCAGCCGGTCTCCGATCGGATCATCGGCACCTGGATGAGCTCTCGTCCCGTGACCTTGGCGACATCGAAGAAGGGCATGTAAGCGGGGGTCGGAAGGACGATCGGAGTACCGGCAGGAGTCAGGTGGGTGAGGATGCCCAGGAAACTCGCGATGACGTCACTGGCCAGCTCGACGTGCTCGTCCGGGAACTGCCATCCGTACTGTTCGGCGCAGAACGCGGAGGTGGCCGACTTGAGGTCGGAGACGATGGCTTGCGGCGCATAGCCGAAGAGATCTCGCTCATCGACATCACGCAATGCCTCGCGCACGCCGGGAGCGACACCGAAGTCCATCTCTGCGATGAATGCGCCGAGGCTGCCCGGGAAGGTCGACCACTTCCGGCCGCCCTTGGCGATGAGTGATTCTTCTGTGATGGAATCCAGGTCCTGCACGTGATGCTCCTTTGCTGGCCATTGCGAACTTGCGGGGTATTGGGTGACTGTCGCATTTCACGCTAGCAGGGGAGGCCCTGAGTGCGTGCTGCGTTCCGACATGCACGGTCACGGACTACAGTGGAACCGGCGATGCGAGCCGGATCCGATGATTGAGACCGTTGAGAGGCGGAGGTTGCGATGGGTGGACACCCGCAGTCGATCTTCCGCCGGAATCAGTGGGCGCTGAGCCTGGCCCAACTGTTCTCCGGCATCGGCATCGCCACCGGATTCGCCGTCGGTGGCATCCTCGCGGAGCGTCTGACCGGCCGAACGGAACTCGCGGGGTTCGCGCAGACGGCGTCCATCCTCGGCGCCGGGCTCCTCGCGGTTCCACTTGCAAAACTGGCCGAGGCCAGAAGTCGTCGGCTGGCACTGGCCAGCGCCTACGCGATCGCCCTCTGCGGGGCCATTCTCATCGTGGCCGCGATCCTGTTCGGCATCGACCTCGTCTTCTTCATCGGCATGGGCTGTTTCGGGGCGGCGACAGCCGCGGGGCTGCAGGGTCGATACGCCGCCACGGATGCGGCTCCTGACCACCTCAAAGGCTCTGCCATGTCCGTGGTCGTCTGGGCCACGACGATCGGGTCTGTGATCGGACCGAACCTGTCCGGACCCGGTGCCGACCTCGGCCGAGCCCTGAGCCTCGATCCGCTGTCAGGGCCATTCGTCATCGCGATCGCCGGCTTCGCACTTGCCCTCCTCAGCGTCTTGTTCCTGCGCCGAGTCACACCCGCCACGCGAGATGCGCCCTCGCCCTCCCCTCGCCGAGGTGGCACCTGGCAGGCCATCAGACGTTCCCCGAGCGCGCTCATGGGGCTGCTGTCCGTGGTCACGGGGCACATGATCATGGTGGCAACAATGGTGATGACACCACTTCACATGGACCACCATGGGCTCGGCCTCGAACTGATCGGCATCACGATCGGCGGCCATATCCTCGGCATGTACGGTTTGTCCCCGGTCTTCGGCTACCTCACCGACAGGTACTCCGCCGGTCGGGTGATTCTCCTCGGCCACGGACTGTTCGCCGTGTCCTTGGTCCTCGGGTGCATCGATGCTCTCGGTGAGTCATCGTTCACCAGGCTTTCGGTGGCGCTGTTCCTCTTGGGCTTGGGCTGGAGCGCATGCCTCATCGCCGGGTCAACACTTCTGACCAAAGAGATCGATCCCGCGCATCGTATGTCGGTGCAGGGACTCTCCGACGCAGGAATGAACTTCGGGGCCGCCGCGTTGGCGGCACTGTCCGGGCCGCTGCTGGCCTTCGGCGGATTCGCATCGATCACCCTGATGGGCTTCGTCGTGCTCGCGATCGCTGTCATCGCGAGCATCCGGGCCGGGTACGGAACTCGACACGTGACCTGACCTTGGGACCACCTCGGCGAGGGAGAGAACGATTGTAAGGGACTTCACCCCCGTAAGCCAGCACCGTGTGGAAGAATCTTCGGCCATAGTGTAGGGTTGTTGATTGGTCTGTTCTCGCTCAACTCACCCTTTTTCTGTTGTGGGCGGCATTTGCCATCCGCAACTTTTCATGTGGTGAGGTGAGCCGCAGACCATGGGGTCGTCGGGGTAAATCGACGATACACGATTACGTCGAACGCGAAGTTTTCGCGGGAATACGAGGTTAGCGAACGATATGGCCAAAAAAGAAGGGGTCATTGAGATCGAAGGCGCCGTTGTCGAAGCCCTCCCGAACGCATCGTTCCGGGTTGAGCTGAGCAATGGGCACAGGGTGCTTGCGCATATCTCAGGAAAAATGCGACAGCACTACATTCGAATTCTCCCTGAGGACCGGGTCATCGTGGAGCTGTCTCCATACGATCTTTCGCGTGGGCGAATCGTTTACCGCTACAAGTAAGGATCTTCGATCATTCGTACCCGCCCCTGCGCAGGGGTAAGGGTCGGAAGAAGGAAAAACCATGAAGGTTAAGCCAAGCGTCAAGAAGATCTGCGAGAATTGCCAGATTACCCGCCGTCACGGCCGGGTCATCGTCATCTGCTCCAACCCGCGCCACAAACAGCGCCAGGGTTGAGCAGCTCTTCGAGCAGACAGAGGCACCCGCAAGGGGCTTCAGCAGCACCACACCCGCGCAGACCTCGCCATCTGCATTGCCGTTAGAGCAGTGTCAGGACGATACCTTCGGTCGGGGGCCGAGGACCTTGGGAAACCAAGGACAGGTCTGCATCAGCACCTCCGGAACTACAACAGGAGATAGTACCTATGGCACGACTTGCCGGAGTCGACATCCCGCGTGAAAAGCGCGTGGAAGTCGCCTTGACTTACATCTACGGTGTGGGCCGCACCCGTGCGCGCCAGACCCTGACGGAAACGGGAATCAGCCCTGACACCCGTGTGAAGGACTTGAGCGATACCGAGCTCGTCCAGCTGCGTGACTTTATCGAGGGCACATTCCAGGTTGAGGGTGACCTCCGACGTGAGGTTGCTGCCGACATTCGCCGCAAGGTGGAAATCGGAAGCTATGAAGGCCTGCGTCACCGCCGCGGTCTGCCGGTTCGCGGACAGCGGACCAAGACGAATGCGCGTACCCGCAAGGGACCGAAGCGCACCGTGGCCGGTAAGAAGAAGTAACATACTCACCCGGTTGACCAGCATCAGCCACCTCGATCAGGAGTAAAACACATGCCTCCCAAGTCACGCGCCGCTACAGTGCGCAAGCCTCGCCGCAAGCTCAAAAAGAATATTGTTGCTGGCCAGGCACACATCAAATCAACGTTCAACAACACCATCGTGTCGATCACTGATCCGACCGGTGCTGTCATCTCCTGGGCATCCTCAGGAGAGGTCGGCTTCAAGGGTTCGCGCAAGTCGACCCCTTACGCCGCACAGATGGCTGCGGAATCCGCTGCTCGTCGTGCGCAGGAGCACGGCCTGAAGAAGGTCGACGTCTTCGTCAAGGGACCAGGTTCGGGACGCGAAACCGCGATCCGTTCGCTGCAGGCCGCCGGTCTGGAACTGGGCACCATTCAGGATGTCACTCCAGTTCCGTTCAACGGCTGCCGTCAGACCAAGCGCCGCCGCGGCTGATCCTTCCGTGTCTCTGCCACCGATGACGGGCTATGTCCCGGCATCAGTTGCAGAACGGATTCCACGATAAACCGAACCGTTCTTCATGGCTACGGCCATGACGTGCAGTGCGAACGTCATATAGCGGATGTTCGCTGAAAGGAAGCCCACGTGCTCATTGCACAGCGCCCAACGCTCACGGAAGAAGTCGTCTCCGAGAATCGCTCACGGTTCGCCATCGAACCACTTGAGCCAGGATTCGGCTACACCCTCGGCAACTCGCTTCGTCGTACCCTGCTGTCGTCGATTCCAGGTGCCGCCGTCACATCAATCCGGATCGACGGTGTGCTCCACGAGTTCAGCACCGTTCCAGGAGTCAAGGAGGATGTCACTGAATTCATCCTCAACCTGAAGTCCCTGGTCGTGTCCTCGGAATTCGACGAACCGGTCGTTGCCTACCTGCGCAAGCAGGGCCCAGGCACCGTGACTGCCGCCGATGTCTCTGCTCCTGCCGGAGTCGAGATCCATAACCCGGATCTGCATATCGCCACATTGAATGGTGAAGGCCGTCTGGATATGGAGCTGACCATCGAACGTGGACGCGGTTACGTATCGAGCGCTCAGAACAAGAACGCGGATGCAGAGATCGGTCGGGTCCCCGTTGACTCGATCTACTCGCCGGTTCTCAAGGTCACCTACAAGGTCGAGGCTACTCGTGTTGAGCAGCGCACCGACTTTGATCGCCTGGTGCTCGACATCGAGACCAAGCCGTCGATGACCCCACGCGATGCGATCGCATCTGCGGGTAAGACACTGGTCGAGCTCTTCGGCCTGGCTCGGGAACTCAATGTCGAAGCTGAAGGCATTGAGATCGGACCATCGCCGGTTGACGCAGCGCTGGCTGCCGATCTGGCCCTGGCCATCGAAGATCTCGATCTGACCGTGCGCTCCTACAACTGCCTCAAGCGCGAAGGTATCCACACGGTCGGCGAACTCGTTGCTCGCAGCGAAGCCGATCTCATGGATATCCGCAACTTTGGTTCGAAATCGATCGACGAAGTGAAGGCCAAGCTCAACGAGCTGGGCCTGAGCCTCAAGGACAGTCCCGCCGGGTTCGAAGCCGGTCTCGTTGATGAGGACCAGTCCTACGTCGAAGACGAACAGTACTGATTAAGACCTAGGAGTAAGACACTATGCCAACCCCAACCAAGGGTCCTCGTCTCGGAGGCTCCCCAACACACGAGCGCATGATGCTCAACAACATGGCTGCCGCCCTGTTCGAGCACAAGAAGATCACCACGACCGTAACCAAGGCCAAGCGCCTGCGTCCGGTGGCGGAGCGCATGATCACTCACGCCAAGAAGGGCGACCTTGCCGCCCGTCGTCGCGTGCTCGGAAAGATCGGCGACAAGTCGATCGTTCACGAGCTCTTCACCTCGATCGCCGAAACCATGGCCGAGCGTCCCGGTGGATACACACGTATCACCAAGATCGGTCCTCGTCCCGGTGACAACGCGCCGATGGCCGTCATCGAACTCGTTCTCGAGCCCTACTCGCCCAAGCAGGCAACTGTGAAGGAAGCCGAGCAGGCCACCGAGACCGCAGCGTCGAAGAAGAAGACCGAAGAGGTCGTCGAAGAGGCTCCTGCAGAGTCCACAGAGGAGGCAGCCGACTCGGCCGCAACCGACGAGGTCGCTGAAGAAGTAACCGACGAAAGTGCTGAAGAGACCAAGTAAGGACTCTTTTACGCAATATCTCAGGCGGGCACCCGACGGGTGCCCGCCTGTAGTGTATTCACACCGCTGTGTTTATGAGCCGAGACGTGTGCGCTGCTGCGCCGGGTGCACGGCAGACGTACATTCACTCCCTACCAGTCGCAGGGGTACACACTGGCACACGGGCGAGAAACACTCAGCGGCTATTCCTCCCTGTGTTGCAGGAGGAATAGCCGCTGAGTGTAGGACGTAGTGACGGAGTTGCTGAGTGCGGCCCCGCTGGGCGGCCGTGTGGCCGTCAGTCGAGCCGCTGGGCCGTCACTGGATGCGCGAGAACTCTACCGACTCGTCGAATTCGCGGTCTGTGTCCGCGTTGGGCTTGTACGTGAACTTGCTGACCACGATAGCGACAATCAAGTTCACGGCGAATCCGGGGATGATCTCGTAGAGCGAATCGGTGACCGGGGTGCTGACCTGTCCCCAGACGAATGCCACGACTGCACCGGAGATGAGTCCGAAGAGAGCGCCCCAGTTGGTGAGCTTCTTCCAGAACAGGGTCAGCAGCACGATCGGCCCGAAGGAAGCACCGAAGCCGGCCCATGCGAAGGCCACCAGATCGAGGATGTTGTTCGACGGCGAGATCGCCAACAGCACGGCGATGATGGCGATGACGAGGATGCCGAGGCGCCCCAGCAGGACATAGGTCTTGTCCTGCAGCGTGCGCTTCGATCCGGTGCGCAGAGCAACGATCTTGTAGAGATCTTCGATGAGTGCCGAGGATGTGACGACTAGCTGCGAGGAGATCGTTGACATGATTGCGGCGAGCACTGCAGCCAGGACCAGTCCCGCAATGAACGGATGAAACAGGATCTGAGCGAGATCCAGGAAGACTGTCTCGGAGTCGGCCGGCTCCATGTTGGCGTGTTCGGAGAAGTACGAGATGCCCACAATCGCCGTCGCGACGGCACCGAGGGCGGAGATGCCCATCCAGCCGACACCGATTCGCCGAGCAACTTTGGCATCGGAGGGGGTCCGCAGCGCCATGAACCGCACGATGATGTGCGGCTGTCCAAAGTAGCCCAAGCCCCACGCGAGTGCGGAGATGACAGCCAGGTAAGTACCACCGGCCCAGAATGGTCCACTGCCGAAGACATTGAGCAAGCTGGGGTCGATCTCCTTGACGTTGGAGATCACGGTTGCCGGACCGCCGGCATTGAACACGGCGACGACCGGGACGGCTACGAGTGCCGCGAACATGAGAAGTCCCTGGGCGACGTCGGTGAGGGTGGCACCGAGGAACCCGCCGAACAAGGTGTAGACCATGGTGATGGCAGCGACGATGAGCATTCCGGCTAGATAGTTCAGTCCGAAGCTTGACTCGAAGAACTTGCCGGCAGCGACCATTCCGGACGAGACGTAGAAGGTGAAGAACACCAAGATGATGACACCACAGACGATGCGCAGCAGACGCGTATCGTCCTTGAGACGCTGCTCGAAGAAGCTGGGAATCGTGATCGAGTCACCGGCCTTCTCGGTGAAGGCACGCAGACGAGGTGCCACGAGCTTCCAGTTCACCCAGGCCCCAACGGTCAGGCCCACTGCCATCCAGGCTTCTACCAGTCCACCTATGTAGATGGCACCGGGCAGGCCCATGAGGAGCCAACCCGACATGTCCGAGGCTCCTGCACTCAGGGCGGCCACGCTGGGACGCAGCCCGCGGCCTGCCAGCATGTAGTCGTCGAGGTTGTTCTTGGTTTTGCGGTATGCGAACCAGCCGATGGCGAGCATTCCCACAAAGTAAAGGACGATGGCAATTGTGCGGAAAGTGGTTTCCGTCATTATTAGATCTCTCCTTTTGTAAACCGGGGAGACCCTACAACAGATTGCGCAAAATGTGTGAATTGCCTAAGAGAACACTACAAGCACATTCATGGACGCCGAAGCGCTGCGATCAGTTGAAGACGACCGTGCGGTGACCGTCCATGAGGACCCGCCCTTCCGCATGCCAGGCCACGGCCCGTGCGAGCACGGCTGCTTCGACATCCTGTCCGCGCTGGACGAAGTCGGCGATGTTGCGGTTGTGGTCGACCCGAGCCACGTCCTGCTCGATGATCGGGCCCTCGTCGAGATCGGGGGTGACGTAGTGGGCGGTGGCGCCGATGATCTTCACCCCGCGAGCATGCGCCTGGTGGTAGGGCTTGGCACCCTTGAAACTGGGCAGGAACGAATGGTGGATGTTGATGACACGGCCCTCAAGCCGTGCGCACAGATCGGGGGAGAGGATCTGCATGTACCGCGCGAGGACGATGAGTTCGACGTCGAGCTCAGAAACAAGGTCGCTCAACCTCGCTTCGGCTACGTCCTTGGTCTCTGAAGTGATCGGAATATGGTGGAAGTCGTGACCGTGGAATTCCGCCAGCGACCGCAGCGAGTCATGGTTGCCGGCCACCCCCACGATGTCGATAGGCAGCTGTCCCGAGCTCTGCTGGAACAGCAGAGTGTTGAGGCAGTGTGCGGCCTTGGATACGAGAACGAGGGTTCTCGTCTTCTTCTCCACGGGCTGGAGGCTCAGCGTCATATCGAAACGTTGGGCTGCCTCGGCGAGGGCAGACTCCAGGGTTTCGGCATCGGAATCCGTGGTCGTGACGAACTGGACTCGCAGGAAGAACTGCAGCGAATCGGGGGAGGAGAACTGCTGGGATTCGGTGATGTTCGCACCGAGTGATGCGAGGACCCCTGTCACGGCGTGGACGATTCCGGTTGCGTCCGGGCAGGTGACTCGCAGGATCCATTCTCTACTCATGGCCTCGATTCTAATGGTCGAACCCGGTGCGCACTGATACCGGCCCAGGATCCGTATGTCGAGAGGCCCGACGGCGTGAACTGGTTCGCTGTTAGCATTGTTTTCGGGTACTCGCGGAGCCGATCGCGGCGTCCCTCTCATCACTTTGGATGCCACAGGAGTGTATACATGACTGATAATTCGATGCAGGCCTCGCTTGCAGACATCGATCCACAGATCGCGGAAGTCCTTGACCAGGAATTGGGCCGCCAGCGTTCGACTCTCGAGATGATCGCCTCGGAGAACTTCGTGCCGCGCGCCGTGCTGCAGGCACAGGGCTCAGTGCTGACGAACAAGTATGCCGAAGGTTACCCCGGGAAGCGCTACTACGGTGGCTGCGAATACGTCGATGTCGCTGAGACTTTGGCCATCGACCGGGCCAAGAGCCTCTTCGGTGCCGAATACGCGAACGTGCAGTCGCACTCCGGCGCCTCCGCCAACGCTGCTGTGATGCACGCCCTGGCCCGCCAGGGTGACAAGATGCTCGGCCTCTCACTGGCCCACGGCGGTCACCTCACCCACGGCATGAAGATCAACTTCTCGGGTCGCCTCTACGACGTCGCCTCCTACGAAGTCGATCCTGACACGTACCGGATCGACATGGACAAGGTGCGTGAGCGTGCGCTCGAACATCGCCCAGAGGTCATCGTCGCAGGCTGGTCAGCCTACCCGCGTCAGCTCGACTTCCAAGCCTTCCGCGACATCGCCGACGAGGTCGGAGCGAAGCTCTGGGTCGACATGGCACACTTCGCCGGCCTCGTCGCAGCCGGACTGCACCCCAACCCGGTGCCCTTCGCCGATGTTGTGTCATCGACGGTGCACAAGACCATCGGCGGACCACGCTCCGGCTTCATCCTCGGCAAGGAGGAGTACGCGAAAAAGTTGAACTCCGCGGTCTTCCCAGGTCAGCAGGGTGGACCACTCATGCACGTGATCGCGGCCAAGGCTGTGGCATTCAAGCTCGCCGCCTCCGAAGAGTTCAAAGCCCGCCAGGAACGGACCGTGCGCGGTGCCCAGATCCTGGCCGAGCGCCTCATGTCCGATGACGTCGCCAAGGCTGGAGCCACGGTCCTGACCGGCGGCACCGACGTCCACCTGGTCTTAGTCGACCTGCGCAACTCAGCTCTGGACGGACAGCAGGCAGAAGACCTGTTGCACGAGGTCGGCATCACCGTGAACCGCAACGCCGTTCCGTTCGACCCCCGCCCGCCCATGGTGACCTCCGGTCTGCGCATAGGCACCCCTGCCCTGGCTACCCGCGGGTTCGGCGATGCCGAGTTCACCGAGGTCGCCGATGTCATCGCCGAGGCGCTCAAGCCCGGTGCGAACGTCGACGCACTCGGCGCTCGGGTCAAGAAACTCAGCGAGAACTTCCCCCTCTACGAAGATCTGGAGCAGTTCTGATGGCAGCACGGATCCTTGACGGCAAGGTCTGTGCGAAGGCGATCAAGGACGAGCTGCGGACCACCGTCGAGAACCTGGCACAGCGGGGCATCGTCCCCGGCTTGGCCACGGTCCTCGTCGGTGAGGATCCGGGTTCGAAGTGGTATGTGGCGGGCAAGCACCGTGACTGCGCCGAGGTGGGCATCCATTCCATACGACGTGATCTTCCGGAGTCGGTGAGCCAGGAGGAACTCCTGACGGTCATTGACGAGCTCAACGCCGATGACGAATGCACCGGATACATTGTGCAGCTGCCGTTGCCCTCACACATCGACACGGACACCGTCCTCGAACGCATTGATCCTGCAAAGGACGCGGACGGGCTGCATCCGACCAACCTCGGCCGGCTGATGCTCAACGTCAACCGTGAGATCACCACCCCGCTGCCGTGCACCCCACGTGGAGTCATCGAACTGATGCAGCGCAATGGGATCGAATTGGCTGGCAAGCACGTTGTGGTCGTGGGTCGCGGTGTCACCGTCGGCCGGTCGATCGGTGCGCTGCTTACTCGTCGTGAGTACAACGCCACGGTGACGCTGACGCACACCGGAACGACGAATCTGCCCGAACTATTGGCTCAGGCCGATATCATCGTCGCCGCCGCAGGGTCGGCCCGGATTGTGACCGCCGACTCGGTCAAACCCGGTGCGGTCGTCCTCGACGTCGGAGTCTCGCGTGAAGAGGATCCGGAGACGGGAAAGTCGAAGATCGTTGGAGACGTGGATCCTGGTGTCGCCGAGGTGGCGGCTTGGGTCTCACCGAATCCCGGCGGAGTTGGGCCCATGACTCGTGCACTGCTGTTGAAGAACGTCGTCGACGTGGCCGAGCGGGCGGCTGCACTCGCCTGAGCGTACATCTTCTGAAACGGACGGCCTCCCACAAATCTGTGTGGGAGGCCGTCAGTCTCTGTTCTGGTGGTCACACCAGCTTGGTTCATTCTTCGATGATCAGTTCACTCTTCGAGGAGCTTGAGTTCGAAGAACACGCGAGGATCTCCTGCGCCCGCATAGTCGGAGATGAGTTCACCAGTGAACCCGAGCGAGGAATGGAAGGAGATCGCTGCCGAGGAATCCGGCAGGGTTGTCGCCTGCACCGATGAGACACCCAACTTCCGCGAGTGTTCGATGAAGTGCTGGTACAGACGTCGACCGATTCCCTGATGGCGGAAATCCGACCGAGCAGCAACCAGGTGGATATACGCCGGGCCGTCATGGGGGATGACGCCGAGCAGATAGCCGACGATCTCCGAACGGTATCTGGCAACCATTCCCGAGCTCACAAACTGGTGGAACCAATAGGCGTCGTGATCGCCGCTCAGGTCCCGGTCTCCCCAGAAGTTCTCCTGCGCGCCGAGTAGGAACTCTCGCATCTCACGGGCGTCTACTTCGTCGAGCGGGCTGATGCTCAGCTGCTCAGAATCGAAAGTCTCGTCTACAGCCATTACGCCTCCTGAAATATGCTTCTTTCCATCACTGTATAACGCCCAGGCCCGGATGAGTAGTGCGCTCATGCCATGATAGAACACATGATTCGAATTGCATCAGTCAACGTCAACGGAGTTCGAGCAGCATGGAGAAAGGGGATGCCCACCTGGGTAGACAGTGCCAAACCTGACTTCATCACACTGCAGGAAGTCCGGGCCGCCAACGACATCGCCCTGAAGGTGCTCGAGGACACCGGGTACACCACGATCAGCCACGACGCCGAGGCGAAGGGGCGTGCTGGGGTCGCAGTCATGGCTCGTACGCAGCCCGTCGAGGTCCGCGAAGGACTCGGTGCAGATGAGTACTTCGATCGGGCTGGTCGGTGGCTGGAAACGGACTATCGCCTCGGCGACGGGTCGTTGCTGACACTCGTGTCGGCTTACGTCCATTCCGGTGAGGTCGACACCCCCAAGCAGGAGGACAAGTACCTTTTCCTCGATCGGATGACGGTACGTCTGCCAGAGCTTGCGAAGCACGCCGATCACGTACTGATCACCGGTGACCTCAACGTCTGCCACACCGAACGAGACTTGAAGAACTGGAAAGCCAACCGCAAGAAGTCCGGTTTCCTACCCGAAGAGCGCGCCTACTTCGACGGCTTCTTCGGCGATGTCGGCTTCGTCGACGTCCACCGGTCACTCAGCGGCGATGTCGACGGACCCTACACCTGGTGGTCCATGCGTGGGCAGGCCTTCGACAACAACGCCGGATGGCGCATCGATTATCAGATGGCGACACCGGCACTCGCCGAGGCGGCTGTGAAGGCCACGGTCGACAAGGCCGACAGCTGGGCCGAGCGTTGGTCAGATCACGCCCCACTGGTCATTGACTACGACCTTCCCGGTCCGAAGTAATACCACCGTCTCAGCAACCCTCCGGGCGCTGGGCAACTCCAGGGGACCAGTCCACTTAATGTTGCTCAGGGCCCGGAGGGTTGCCGTGTTTCAGCAGGCCGGTCGTTTAGGCGTATGAGGAGCCGAGCTCGATGAGCAGCACGCCGATGAGGATGAGACCGATACCGACGAGCATCTTCCGTGTCAGCTTCTCTTTGAAGAGTGCGCGGCCGGCCAAAGCAGTCAGCGCGACTCCGGTGGCGGCCCAGATCCCGTAGGCCACGCCCAGGGGAATGCCGGTGCGCAGAGTCAGGCTGAGCAGGCTGAAGGAGACGAAGTAGCCGGCGCCGACACCGGCATACCACCACCTGCTGCCGCCGACCGATGCCATTCGCAGACAGATTGTGGCAGCAACCTCGAGGACGATCGCGATGGCGAGCAGAATCCAGCCGATGATCATGACTCGTCTCCAGGTGCACTCAAGTCTTCGTCTCCTGGGCGACCACGATCGCTCTCCGGTGCGTCCGGCAGAGTCTGACGCGCATCGTCATCCCGGTTGCCGACCTCGACGAGGATGACGCCGGCCATGATGAACACGATTCCGGTGATCATGACGGGGGTCAGCGGTTCCGCGAAGAGGACAAGAGACAGAACTGCTGTGAGTGCGACTCCCGCGGCGCCCCAGATTCCATAGGCAATGCCCAACGGCATGCCGACGCGAAGAGTGAGGCTTAAGAAGACGAACGCTGCGGCATAACCGAGGCCGACGAGGACGTAGAGGGCGGGGGAGTCAAGGGCTCCCTTCAGCGCCAACGTGCCAGTCACCTCGGCGATGACGGCGCCCATCAGAAATAACCATTTGCGCACCAGGCAATTATCGAGCATGGTCATCTGGCAGGGAAATCGTGTCCCTTCCGATCAGACGACGAAGGCCCGGGTCCGGGCGGAGAAAGCTCCACACGGACCCGGGCTCCCAATGCTCAGCAGCACCGAACGTCACGAACACCGATTTACAGAAGCACCGAGTGTCAGCAGCACCGAACCTTCGGGTTGCGGTCCTGCTCATCGGTGAGATCGCGCCAGAATTCCTTCTCACCCATGGCACCCTCGCGAGTGCCGTGGCGGCGCTCGTAGGACTCCATGTAATGGATGTAGGCGTTCTCGCCCATGACCTCTTTGAGGTACCACAGCAGCCCTGCCACGCCCCGACGAAGCGAACCCCAGGGGTCCTTCACGAGACGCTCGAGCGGATGTGTGCTTGCGCTGGTCATGCTGTCTCTCCTTTCGGTGTCATCGTCACGGTGCTCAGAACACGATCACGGTCGTTTGAGCGGGGACTGCTCGTCCCACTGTGCCTGGACCTCGCGTTCGGCCTTACGTGCGATGAGACCTGCCGGAGCAAACATCTTCGTCTCAGTGTAGGGCTCTTCAGAAGTGGGCAGCGACCCCTTCTTGATGGCTTCGATGGACTTCCATACGGCCATGACGACAACCATCGCAACAAGCAGCGCGAAGACGATCGAGAGCGTGCCCTGCACAAAGGTGTTGCGGACGACGGCACCCATCGCCGCCGCCCCCTCGGTGTTGCCCAAGGAGGTTTCCCCGGACGCCAAGGCATCCTTATAGGCGAAGTGCTGTGCCCAGTAGCCGAGGGCGGGATCCGAGGAGAAGATCTTCTGCCAGGACGCGACCATGGTGACCACGAGGTCGATCACAAGCGGTATGCCCGGGATCCATGCCCAGCGGGCCAGACCCATCTTGCACACGATGGCGAATACCACCGCCAGGGCAATGGCCGCCAACAATTGGTTGGAGATGCCGAAAAGCGGGAACAGCGTATTGATGCCGCCGAGAGGGTCGGTGACCCCCATCAGCAGGATCGACCCCCAAGCCGCGACCATGATGGCCGTCGTCAGCCACGCACCCGGAGTCCATGACGGATCACGGAACTTCTTCGAGAAGTTGCCGAGGGCGTCGCTGAGCATGAAGCGGGCCACGCGGGTGCCGGCATCGATCGTGGTGAGGATGAACAGAGCTTCGAACATGACTGCGAAGTGGTACCAGAATGACATCCATGCTGGTCCGCCGAAGATATTGTGGAGAATGTGCGCCATACCCATTGCCAAGGTGGGGGCACCGCCGGTGCGGGAGACGATGCTCTCTTCGCCGACGTCCTTGGCCGCCTGCTCGAGGATCTCGGGACTGGTCGTGACGCCGGACATGCCCAACGAGTTGCTGATGAAGTCCGATGCTCCTTGGGCAGTTCCACCTGTAAGCGGTTCGGCGGCGTTCATCGCGAAGTACAGTCCCTTGTCGAGGCAGATCGCGGCCACCAGAGCCATGATTGCGACGAAGGACTCCATGAGCATTCCGCCGTAGCCGATGAGGCGGGCCTGGGATTCCTTTTCGATCAGCTTAGGTGTGGTGCCCGAGGAGATCAGCGCGTGGAATCCCGATAGAGCCCCGCAGGCTATGGTGATGAAGAGGAATGGGAACAGAGCTCCGGCGAAGGCAGGGCCCTCGGAGTTGAAGGCGAACTCGGTCACGGCCGGCATCTGCACGCTCGGGTTGACGATGATGATGCCGACGGCCAGCAGGATGATGGTGCCGAGCTTCATGAATGTTGACAGGTAATCGCGCGGTGCCAGCAGCACCCACACCGGCAGGACGGCGGCGAGGAAGCCGTAGATCATCAGGCACCAGGCCAACGTCACCTTGTCGAGATGGAAGATCTCGGACCAGACGGGCGAATTGTGGACCCAACCGCCAGCCACGATGGCCAGGAGCAGGAGGATGATGCCGATGACCGAGACCTCGACGACCTTGCCTGGGCGCAGGTAGCGCATGTAGACGCCCATGAACACGGCGATCGGAATCGTCATCGCGATGGAGAAGACGCCCCAGGGGCTTTCGGCCAGCGCGTTGATGATGACGACGCCGAGGACGGCGATGAGGATGACCATGATGAGGATGATGCCCAGCGAGGCGATGATTCCGCCCGTACGTCCCAGCTCATCGCGAGTCATCTGTCCCAGCGAGCGGCCGTTACGGCGCATCGAGAAGAACAACACCAGGTAGTCCTGAACGCCGCCGGCGACGATGACGCCGAGGACGATCCACAGAGTGCCGGGCAGGTAGCCCATCTGGGCAGCGAGAATCGGTCCGACCAGAGGGCCGGCACCGGAGATGGCGGCGAAGTGGTGACCGAAGAGAACGCGGCGGTCGGTGGGCGCGAAGTCACGTCCATTGTCGTTGAGCTCTGCGGGGGTGGCCCGTTTCGGGTTGGGGCGGCAGATCTTCCATTCGATGAACTTCGCGTAGAAGCGGAATGCGATGAGGTAGCTGCCTACTGCAGCGGCGACGAACCAGCTGGCCGACATCTCTTCTCCGCGCACGAACGCAATCATCGCCCACCCGGCGGCCGCGACCAGCGCGATGAGCACCCAGATGACGATCTTCACCGGGGTCCATCGTGGCTTCTCGACCACAGCCACCGGCGGCAGCCCCTCTTCGGTTCTGACATATTCGACCGACAAGATTTCCTCCTCGTTGAGCTCGATGACGGCGCACCGAATCTTCGTTGCCCATGATCACCGGGCTCGGGCCCACCGCTGACGGTAGACCGAACCATGTGAGATACCTCGATGAATCATGTGATCTGCATCGTCACTATACCGTTTGCCGATGGTGTGGAGGTGGCAGAGGTCACCAAAACAGCCGAGCTTGTTCCGAACGTCGTTTCAGCTGGTGTTCCCTGATTCCGACGGTTCAGCAGCGCCAGCGTCGTTCACTCGTCTGCGCAAGTCTTGTCCGAGTCCCCGGCACGCACGGAGTGGTCTGCGAAGACGCGGCGATGAAGTGGCATCATAGTTCTATGATGACTTCTTCTCTGCCACGCACAGTTTCCGGCATCCAGGCCACCTCGGACTCCCTGCACCTGGGTAACTACATCGGAGCTCTACAGCAGTTCGTGGCGCATCAGGAGTCACATGATGCCTTCTACTTCATCGCGAACATGCACGCCATCACCGTCGAACAGGACCCGACTGACCTGCGCGAGCGGACCCTGCGCACAGCGGCGCAGTTCATTGCGGCAGGCATCGATCCGGAGAAGTCGACGATCTTCGTGCAGTCTCAGGTCCCCGCCCACCCTCAGTTGTCGTGGGTCCTCGAATGCACCACGTCGATGGGCGAGGCCAGCCGGATGACGCAGTTCAAGGACAAGTCGTCCAAGCAGGAGCATGTATCCCTGGGCCTGCTCACCTACCCGGCGCTGATGGCTGCCGACATCCTCCTCTACAACCCGCAGATGGTGCCCGTGGGCGAGGACCAGCGCCAGCATCTCGAGCTGACCAGGAACCTGGCCGAACGCTTCAACTACCGGTTCGGTGAGACTTTCGTCGTCCCCGAGGCACAGATCCTGAAGGCCACCGCGAAGATCTATGACCTGCAGAACCCCGCAGCGAAGATGTCGAAGTCTCTGCCCAGCCCGCTGGGCCGCATCGACATCCTCGACGACGCGAAGTCGCTGACGAAGAAGATCAAGTCCGCGGTCACCGACGATGGCAAGGAAATCGCTTTCGATCCGGAGGCCAAGCCCGGAGTCTCGAACCTGCTCACGATCTACTCCTCGCTGACATCGAGGTCAGTCGATGACATCGTCGCAGACTACGAAGGCAAGATGTATGGTCACCTCAAGGTCGACCTGGCCGAGATCGCCGTCGAAGCCCTGACCCCAGTGCGTGAACGCACCAATGAACTCCTGCAGGACCGGGCACAGCTCCAGTCCATCCTCGATGCGGGTGCGGCTAAGGCCAATGAGATCGCCGAGGTGACCCTGCGAGACGTCTACGACAAGGTCGGTTTCGTCTGAGCTGGCCTCACCCCGATCCGACCTGCCGTGCGATGAGTGTGAAGGAAGAACCGTGGCGAAGAAGAAACCCGAAGAGGGACCGCTGAATCTGACTCCGGACATGCTGCACACCGCGGCACGGATGGAAGACCGCTTCAACGGCTGGCTGCAGAATCGGGCCACCGACCACACTTATCAGCGCACGGTCATCGCCTATGACACATACGGGGGAACCGGCTGGGTGAGGGTGCTCGGCCGTTTGGTCCTGACTCCAACCGGTCAGCCTGCGGCGGATCTGCAGGCGAGCATCCGGGGGTGGAAGTCCTTCGTCAGTGTGCCTCTGCCCAATGACGCGGCTTGGGTGCGCGTCAATGACGAGGAGCACATGGTCACCGCCGACCGGGGCGGCATCATCGACACGGTCATTCCCGGTGACTTTCAGCCCGGTGAGACCGAGATCGAACTGTGGACCGATGGGTCGCTCGTAGATTCGGCTGCGGTGACGATCATCGGCGAGGACTCGACGTTCGGCATCATCTCCGACATCGATGACACCGTCATGGTCACCTCACTGCCGCGGCCGTTCCTGGCCGCGTGGAACACCTTCGTTCTCAGCGAGCATGCCAGGTCGCCGGTGGCGGGAATGGCTGTTCTCTACGACCGGATCACCTATATGCGCCCGAATTCTCCGATGGTCTATCTGTCCACGGGAGCCTGGAATTCGGCACTGACGATCAAACGGTTTCTCTCCCGCAACCTGTACCCGATGGGGCCCCTGCTTCTCACCGACTGGGGGCCGACGACGACTCGGGCCTTCCGTTCGGGCAAGGAGCACAAACGCAATTCCCTTGAGCGTCTCTCGCGTGAGTTCCCATGGATGAAATGGCTGCTCATCGGCGATGACGGGCAGAAGGACGAAGAGGTCTACGGAGAGTTCGTGGACAATCACCCCGACAATGTCGCCGCCGTCGCCATCCGTCAGCTCACCGTCGGTGAAGCGGTCTGGGCCGGCGGTCGTTCGAAGCGCCACGGTCGCGGGCAGGGTGTGCCGTGGATCTATGCCCCGGACGGTGCAGGGCTGTCCTCGCGCCTGACCGAACGGGGCATCATCTCCACGATCTGAGTGCTCTTTGACTCAGCCGACGCGTTCGGAAGTGCGTACTCGAGAGTCGAGTTCCATCTTCGCAGCCTCGAACTGTGTGGCCAGGTCGTCGACCAGTTCGCCAGTGGTGCTCTTGGAGCTGAGCACGCCGATTCCCTGACCCGATCCCCAGATGTCCTTCCATGCCTTCGAGTCCGAGCCGTCGCTTGTTCCGAAGTCCATCTTCGTCGGATCGGCCTCGGGGAGGTTGTCGGGATCGAGGCCGGACGCGGTGATGGAACCGCGCAGGTAGTTGCCTTTGACTCCGGTGAAGTAGCTGGAGTAGACAACATCCTCGGCGGCGGAGTCGACGATCATCTGTCTGTAGTCTTCGGTGACGTTGGCTTCGGCCGTCGACAGGAATGCGGAGCCGACGTAGGCGCAGTCAGCACCGGCTGCCAGTGCAGCGAGGATCGACCTGCCATGCGCAATCGCTCCCGAGAGCAGCAGCGGTCCGTCGAACCAGGACCGGATCTCCTGGACCAGAGCAAATGGTGAGAGCGCTCCGGCGTGGCCACCGGCGCCGGCAGCGACGGCGATGACGCCGTCGGCGCCCTTCTCCACTGCCTTGTGTGCGAATTTGTTGTTGATGACGTCGTGGAGGACGATGCCGCCGTAGGAGTGGACGGCTTCATTGACCTCTTCACGTGCACCCAGAGAGGTGATCACGATGGGCACCTGGTGGCGAACCACCTCGGCGAGGTCCTCTTCCAACCGGTTATTCGAGCGGTGGACGATGAGGTTCACGGCGTACGGCGCGGCCGGCTGAGCCGGATTCGCGGCTGTGAACGCGGCGTTGGACTCGGAGATCTCGTCGAGCCAGTCGGTGAGCATGGACGCCGGGCGGGCGTTGAGTGTGGGGAAGGACCCGATGATGCCGGACTGGCACTGGGCTTTGACCAGCTCAGGACCGGATGCGATGAACATGGGGGAGCCGAGCACCGGAAGCCGCAGCTGGGAGAGAAGATTGTCGAAAGAATTCATTGTGACTCCTTTGGGTGGATGAACATTCCTACTCTAACTGAACGATTGTTAAAAGTGGTCGATCAGGCAGAGACAAAGATGGCGCAGACGAGTCGATTCGTCTGCGCCATCGAACCTGCCTGTGTCAGCAGATCCGTGTCATTGCGGGGTGGATCAGGAATCCGTGAAGTTCGCGTCCCGCTTCTCCACGAATGCGGCCATTCCCTCGGACTGGTCGTTCGTGGCCAGAGTGGAATGGAAGAGGCGCCGTTCGTAACGTAGTCCCTGTTCGAGTGTCGTTTCGAATGCGGTGTTGACCGCTTCCTTCACCATCGCCGAGGCGATGCGGGACTTGGATGCGATCGTCTGCGCTATCTCGTTGGCCGTGGCAATCAGTTCATCGGGCTCGACGATGCGTGCCACGAGGCCCGAGCGCTCGGCTTCTTCGGCATTCATCATGCGTCCGGTCAGGCACATGTCCATTGACTTGGCCTTGCCGATGGCGCGGGTCAGTCGCTGGGACCCGCCCATGCCCGGCAGGACGCCGAGGTTGATCTCGGGCTGGCCGAACTTGGCCTTCGTCGAGGCGACGAGGATGTCGCCCATCATGGCCAGCTCACAGCCGCCGCCGAGGGCGAAGCCGTTGACAGCGGTGATGACTGGCTTGCGCACGTTCGTGAGGCGGGTCCAACCGGCGAACCAGTCGGCTTTGAAGGCGGTGGCGAAGTCGAGGTTGGACATCTCCTTGATGTCGGCACCCGCGGCGAAGGCCTTGCCGCTGCCGGTGATGATGATCGCTTTGACCTCATCGTCGGCGTCGAATGCGGTGGCTGCGTCTGTGATGTCGGTGAGCACCTGCATGTTCAGCGCATTGAGCGCCTTCGGGCGGTCGATCGTAATGGTGGCGACGCCCTGGTCGACGGCTGTGAGGATGGTTTCGTAATCGCTCATGAGAACACCTTCTCTTCGTGGACGGTGGTGAGAATGTCGTTGACCGTTTCGTCGCTGACTTCGTCGAGCGAAGCCGGCGACCACTGGGGGTTGCGGTCCTTGTCGATGACCTGCGCGCGAATGCCCTCCTTGAGATCCGGGCGACGGGTCAGTGCGACGGCTGCGCGGTAGTCCTGTTCGAGGACCTCGGCCAAGGACATGTTCTTAGCCTTGCGTACGGCGGCCAGGGTCACCTTCACCGAGGTGGGGGCCTTGGAGCCGATCAGTTTCCCGGCAGCGTTGGCATCGGGGTTCGCATGCGCGGCAAGCGCTGCGACGATGTCTTCTGCTCTGTCTGCGGTATAGCATTCGTCGATCCAGCTTGCGGCCTCGGCGAGTTCGTTCTCCGGAGCATCGGCGGCGTAGCGCCCGATCACGGTCTCAACGTCACCACCTGCTTCGAGGTCGGCGATGAGTGCCGGCACATCTGCGTCGGTGACGTAGTAGTCGGCCAGGCCCATGGCCAGCGCGGCTCCTGCTCCGACCGGCAGACCCGTCAGTGCCAGGTGGGTTCCGAGCTGGCCCGGGGCATTGGCCAGCAGGTGGGTGCCGCCGACGTCCGGGAACAGTCCGATTCCGGTTTCTGGCATCCCGATCTTCGTGGAGTCGGTGACGATGCGGTGTGTACCGTGGCCCGAGATTCCGACTCCGCCGCCCATTGTGATGCCATTCATGATCACGACGTAGGGCTTCGGGAACTGCGAGATCTCATAGTTCATCTTGTATTCGCGATTCCAGAATCGGGCGTTCTCATCGGTTCCGGCCACAATGTCGTTGTAGACGGCCTTGATGTCGCCTCCGGCGCACAGTCCGCGTTCGCCGCGTCCGGTGACCAGGACAGCCTTGATCGTCTCATCGTCGCGCCAGCTCTTGAGAGCGTCATCGATGGCGCCCACCATGTCCTGGCCCAGTGCATTGATCAGTTTCGGTTTGTTGAGTTCAATCCGTCCCACCCCGTTGTGACTCGAGGTGATGACGGAGGGTTCGCCCGGCGTTGCCGCAGCTTCAGTCGTCATATCAGCCCACTCCTGTGCTCTTGCGCGAAATGATTACGCGCATGATTTCGTTGGTGCCTTCCAGAATCTGGTGGACGCGCAGGTCACGCACCAGCTTCTCAATTCCATACTCTGTCAGATAGCCGTAGCCGCCGTGCAACTGGAGTGCCCTGTTGGCGACATCGAAGCCCGAATCCGTGGCTGTCAGTTTGGCCATCGCAGAGAGCAGCGAGGTGTTCGGATCGCCCGCATCGTAGGCGTTGGCGGCCCGCCACAGGAGGGAGCGAGCGGCCTCGAGTTTGGTCTGCATCTCCGCGACTTCGAATCGCAAGGCTTGGAATGCGGAGAGCTCGGTTCCGAAGGCCTGTCGTTCGCCCATGTAGTCGATGGCCTTCTCCAGCGCGGACTGCCCACCGCCGAGTGAGCATGCTCCGATGTTGAGCCGTCCACCGTCAAGACCGGACATGGCGATCTTGAAGCCCTGACCTGGTTCACCGAGAAGGTTCTCCTTCGGTACACGCACGTTTTCCATGATGACCTGGCGAGTCGGCTGAGCGCGCCAGCCCATCTTCTGTTCGTTGGGGCCGAAGGAGAGGCCTTCCATGCCCTTTTCGAGGATGAAAGCGGAGATTCCGCGCGAACCGTCCTGACCGGTGCGTGCCATGACCAGGTATGTTTCGGAGGTGCCGGCACCGGAGATGAACTGTTTGACGCCATTGAGTACATAGGAGTCACCGTCTTCCCTTGCCGAGGTGCGCAGAGCAGCAGCATCGGAACCGGCGTTGGGCTCAGTCAGGCAGTAGCTGCCGAGGTGTTCCATGGCGACCAGGGGAGCGAGGTACTTCGACTTCTGCGAGTCATCTCCGTATTTGTCTATCATCCACGCCACCATGTTATGGATGGAGATGTATGCAGCGACCGAGGGGCAGGCTGTCGACATCGCTTCGAAGATGAGGGCAGCATCCATGCGACCCATTCCTGTACCGCCGGCTTCTTCGCTGACGTAGATTCCGCCCATGCCCAGGTCGGCGGACTTCTTGATGACGTCGACGGGGAAGTGGTGCTCGGCGTCCCACTCCAGCGCATGCGGAGCGATCTCGGAGTCGGCGAATTCGCGCACCATACCGGAGATTGTCTGTTGTTCTTCGGTGAGGCCGAACGGCAGGGCAGCTGCTGTGCTGCGGGACATGATTCCTCCACGGTTAGGGCTATTCACGATTGAGGCTTGTCGCATACGTGATGACGTTCACTACGATACGGAGAAATTACTTGGACGTCCAACTAATTAAAGTCAGTCTGTTCCATCATGTGCAGTTAACAGGGGAGGGTGGAGAACCGCTCAGCGGCAGAGTCAGGCGTGGTCTTCGAGCTCGGACCGCAGTGATTCAAGGTGGGGGAGGAGTTTGCCCAGATCGGCCCCCGACAGCGCGGGTGAGCTGAATACCTCGTCGTTGAGCGCGGAAGTCGCGCGTGCAGAAAGCTCGCGACCGACTTCGGTGAGCTCTACGAGCGTGGTGCGACGGTCATCGGGGTGACTGCGCCTCTTCACGAGGCCGGCCTTCTCGAGTCGATCAACCGAGTTTGTCGTCGACGTGGCGTGGACTTGGAGGCGGGCCGAAATCTTCGACATCGGCAAAGTCCCCGACTTGGTGAAGGAGAGGAGAGTGAGGACTTCATACCGGGAGAATGTCAGCGCAAATGGTTTCAGGGCGGCATCGACCTTGGCCAGAAACAGCTGATGGACTCTCATCACCGAGATCACGGTCGTCATGCCATCGGTGGAATCGTGCCAACCGTGGGCGAGCCACTGCTTCCTGGACTCCTCGATCGGGTCGAGTCTGCTCGCTGATGTCTTTTCCGCCGCCATTGTCGACAGTGTAGTGAAGTGAGAAGATAAGCGCATGTGTGGTCGACTCAATATGTCTCTCGATCCGGCAGATCTTGCCGATGAGCTCCGCCTCGACGTCATTTCCTATGACTACACGCCCAGGTACAACGTACCTCCGGGGTCTTTCGTGCCGATCGTTGTGGAGCGACTGGATGATGAAGGACAGTTGACGCGTCGACTGGAGACTGCTTCGTGGGGATTGGTCCCTGGGTGGGCGAAGGACACGAAGATCGGGTTCAAGGCATTCAATGCACGCTCGGAGACAGTTCTTGAGAAGCCGATGTTTCGGCAGTCCATCAAGAGGCGTCGCTGTGCACTTCCGATTCCCGGGTATTACGAGTGGGAGACCACTGAGGATGGCAAGCAGCCATGGATGATGTCGGCTGCCGGTAAGGACCCGCTGTTCATGGCTGGCCTGTTCGAATTTTGGAAGCAGCCAGACCAGTCCTGGTTGGTGTCGACGACGATACTGACGATGGAAGCCGCCGGACACCTGAGCGATGTCCATCATCGGATGCCGGTCTTCCTTGATCGTGGAGCAGTTGACGGATGGATCGACCCCGCGGTCCCGAGCGCCGACGTTCCCCCACTGTTGGAAACGGCTCTCGCGCAGGTCGACCCCGCGAGCGTGACCCGCCATAAAGTGGGCAAGAGCGTGGGAAACGTTCGCAATGACGGGCCAGAACTCACCGCCCCCGTGGGGTGAGTGACTTCTGCGCATCCGCCGAAAACGCCGTGCGATCAGCGCCCGGGAGCGGGGCCAACGGGCCGACACCAGTTCGTTTTGCGCACCGCGCTGGATGTGTGTAGTGTGTACCGAGTTGCCAGCCCGCAAGGAACGGCAACGGTTACTCTGATCAGGTTTGATCCCAGCAAAATGAAGATGAACTTCAAGTTGCGAAGGCCCAAACAACACTGTAGAGTTAACATCCGCTGGTACGGCGGGCCGCAAGGCAGAACGTGCACAATTGAAACTGACACCCCTGGTGTACACGCCCTTTTTGGGGGTTGTGGTGACGGG
>NZ_JABUYE010000017.1:0-85845 GCF_014897485.1 Brevibacterium sp. FME37 | reverse complement strand
GGCAACGAGATACTACTCTAGTCCAGGCCTGGCTCGTCGTGCAACTCGAAACCGGAAAACTGACAGTGACGCCCACCACACGTCAGCAAGGGGCTGGAGAAAACGCGGTGGGAGCCTGCTGTTGCCTTGAAATGTAGCGTTCGTCGGAAGACAGCGCGTAACGGGTTGCACCCGCACGTGAGGGAACACGTGAGGGAAACGGGTTGCGCGCGCGTACGGGCATTAGGGCGTCTGAGTTGCTGCAGTCGTGGAGTCAGCGCGTTCGACTCGGTGGAGCCTGACTGTGCTCTAGGAGTCTGACTGTGTTCTACCGCCAGGATGCAGCACGGACCGTTGGGAGACCTTTTACGCGGACCGTTCGAAGGCCCTATATAAGACGATTGTTTATAGGAAGACTTTGTAGAGGCGGTGTACCCGCAGCCTTCAAACCCCCACGTCCACTCTCGTGCTGGGTCCGTAGACACAGCCCCAGCGCGGTCTGGGTATACGAAGTTCAGCCTGGGTATAGGCGGTTCAGCCGAGTCAGGCCCGTCCACTAGGCTTGATTACATGACCTCGGCACCCACAACCTCCCCGCTCGACGTCCTCCACGATGTCTTCGGCTATGACGAGTTTCGAGGACAGCAGCAGGCCGTTGTTGATCAGATCGTGAGCGGTGGCGATGCCGTCGTCCTCATGCCCACCGGCGGCGGAAAGTCCCTGTGCTATCAGATCCCGAGCCTTGTCAGGCCCGGCACCGGCGTGGTGATCTCCCCACTGATCGCGCTCATGGCAGATCAGGTCGCTGCTCTGGAGAACCTCGGCGTGCGAGCGGCGTACCTCAACTCGACTCTTGACTTCGAGGAAGCCCAGAACGTCGAGCGAGCGCTCCTGGCCGGTGAGCTCGATCTGCTCTACTTAGCGCCTGAACGCCTAGTCCTGCCGCGCACGATGGCTTTGCTCGAGCGTGCTCAGGTCGCCTTGTTCGCCATTGACGAAGCCCACTGCGTATCGCAGTGGGGCCATGACTTCCGCAGCGACTACTTGGGCCTGGGAGTGTTGGCCGAACGATTCCCCGATGTTCCACGAATCGCATTGACCGCCACGGCCACACCCGCCACGCATGCGGAACTCACCGAGCGTCTTCACCTCGGCGATGCCCAGCATTTCGTCGCCAGCTTCGACCGCCCGAACATCACCTATCGCATCGAGCCGAAGCAGTCCGGCCGCTCGCAGCTCATCAACTTCATCACCACCGAACATTCTGGTGATTCTGGCATCGTCTACTGCCTATCCCGCCGTGGGGTCGAACAGCTCACTGAGGCACTCGTGGCCCGAGGAATCAAAGCCCTGCCCTATCACGCTGGGCTGCCTTCCGAGGTCCGTGCCGACCATCAGGCTCGATTCCTCCGCGAGGACGGGCTCGTCATGGTCGCGACGATCGCCTTCGGCATGGGCATCGACAAACCCGATGTCCGCTTCGTCGCTCACCTCGACCTGCCCCGCAGCGTCGAAGGCTACTACCAGGAGACTGGTCGTGCCGGACGCGACGGATTGCCGGCCGATGCGTGGATGGTCTACGGCCTCGGCGATGTCGTCTCCCAGCGTCGCCTCATCGAATCTGGCGACGGCGATCGGACCTATCAACGACGCGCGATGTCGCACCTCGACTCCATGCTTGCTCTGTGCGAAACCGTTGATTGCCGGCGCGTGCAGCTTCTGCGCTACTTCGACGAGGAATCCGAACCGTGCGGCAACTGCGACACCTGCATCACACCCCCAGTGACCTGGGACGCAACGGTCGCCGTGCAGAAACTGTTGTCGGCGGTCATTCGCCTCGACCGGGAACGTGGCCAGAAGTTCGGTTCAGGACAGGTCATCGACGTCTTGCGCGGCAATGACAATGAACGCTCTCGCGCGGCCGATCACGAACGCCTCAGCGTCTGGGGAATCGGCGACGACCTCAGTGAGACACAGTGGAAGACCGTGGTCAGGCAGGTCCTCGCCCGCGGTCTCCTGGAATCCCATGGCGACTACGGCGTACTGGTCGTTGGCGAAGCCGCCGGCCCTGTCCTGCGCAGCGAAGTGGAAGTATCCCTGCGAGTGGACCCTGTGAAGAAGTCGGGATCCAAAAAGTCCGGAGCAAAGCGCCGAGGCGGCCCTGAGGTCGAACTCGGGACCGCAGACACAGCCCTGTTCGAAGCTCTGCGTACCTGGCGAGCCGATCAGGCCAAGGAACAGGGCGTCCCCGCCTACGTCGTATTCCCTGACGCCACCCTGTACGGAATCGTCGAAGCCAAACCAAGCACTATCGGCGAACTGGGACAGGTCAGCGGGGTGGGTCTGAAGAAGCTCGAGCGCTACGGACCCGGCGTTCTCGAAGTTCTCGAGTCCAGCGCGGGGTGACCGCAGGCCAACTGTCGGCAGGACTGCCGGCTCGCGATCGTCAGTTCGTCTTATTCAGCGTGACATCGATGGGTGTCTGGTTGGTGAAGATGTCGAAGACAGGGCAGTGGGCGTCCACCGTCGTCTGCAGCTCCTGGTAGGCCTCGTCGCTGTCCGGGCCCGTGATGTCGACGTTGACACGGACTGCTGAGAGTCCGGGCCGCACCGTGTCATCGGCGCCGAAGAGGCCTTGTACGTCAATGTCGCCCTCTGCGCTGACCTCGAGGTTCTCGATTGTCAGCCCCAGGTTGTGCGCGTACAGCCGGTAGACGACGATCTGGCATGAGATGAGGGCACCGAGGGCGTATTCCACGGGGTTCGGTGCCGCGTCATCACCGCCCAGCGGTGCCGGCTCGTCGACGGTGAAGGTGTGCTTTCCTGCTGTGATGACCGAGGACACGGAGCCTTGGGCGCATCCCTTGGCCGAAAACACCAGCTGAGCGTTCTTCGTCGAGCTTGCAATCCGCTCGTTCCAGGCCTGATCTGCCGAGGTCAGTCGTGCGGCGCGATCTTCAGCGCTGATGGCAACGGTTTCGCCTGTGTTGGTGGTGGTTTCTGCTGTGGCGGTCATGTGTACGTCTCCTTGGAGTGGGTGATCATCGTTTGCGTGATCACCACACTAGAAACACAAACTTCCCCGGCGATGGCCGCTCGTCAGATTTCGACGCAGTCCGTCATAGGCACGAAATGAGAGGACGCATTTCGACACGAATCTCATACTTCTGGATGACAACATCGCTGATCAGCGACTTATAGGGCCGAGACATGAGCGAATCCCCACTGCGAAGTCGACTCTCGAAGAGGACCCTCCTCATCTCGGCAGGCGCCGTCCTTGGCATCGCTGCTCTCATCTTCGGGACTGCCGTCGCCGTCGGGCTCACCGTTCCAGGAGTCCGAGCACATTTCGAAAGCCTGATTATCGCTGTGCTGCTCGTCCCGAGCACCGGGACGCTGATTGCGTTGGCGTTCACTCTGCGTCGCCGCGGTCACCGCTTATCAGCCATCGGCTTCCCCCGTCCCACCGCGCGACTCTTCCATCTGCTGTGGCAGGCCCACGCCTCTGTGATCGTTGTGCTCGGGGCACAGCTCCTTGTTTTCGCTGTCACAGGCTCGGAGCCCGTCAGTGACTCATCGACCGACTCGATTGCAGGGAGTGTCGGCCCCATCGCTGCGATCTCGATGTTCGCCGCCGTCGGGATCATCACCCCACTCTAGGAGGAGCTGTTCTTTCGCGGCGTAATCTATGGCTTCGTCCGTGACCACCTCGGGCTGAAGGGGGCAGTTCCGATCAGCACAGTCGTCTTCGCGCTGTGCCACGGTGTGCCGATCCTTCTGCCCTACATGCTTGCGCTGGGTCTTTGCCTCGCGCTGCTGCGGACATTCCACCGCAATCTGTGGGGACCGCTGGGTCTGCACCAGGAATCAACTCGATGGCGTCGGTGGTCCTTCTGCAGGTCGCCTTCAACTGACGTGCATCCTGTCGGACCTCATATCTCAGGGGCGGTGGTGGCCGAACACGAGGCTGGTCTGGGTATGAGCGATCGCGGGGTCCGAGAGATGCTCATTTATAAATGCATTCAGCCCGGCCGGATGGGCCGTGGCGATGTGCACAAGCAGATCTCGCTCCCCCGAAACCTGGAAGACTTCGAGAGTTTCTGGAGCCTGGAGCAGTCCGACGATGACGGCGTTCATCTTCGACCGCCCGACCGGTGACATCCGCACCGAGATCATGCCGAACACGTGCAGACCCAGCGCTTCGAAGTCGATGTCGGCGTGAAATCCTTTGATGATTCCGCGCGACCGCAGGGCGCTGACTCGCCCGGAGCAGGTGGACGGGGCCAGCCCCACTCGGCCGGCAAGATCCTTGTTGGAGATCCGGGCATCGGAACTGAGCTCACGCAGGATCGCCATGTCCACCTCGGCGAGGTGGGAATCCTTCGATTCAGAACGATGGTCGATGATCAATTCCGAATTCACCACAAGAATCCTCTACCTTTGTCGTCATCTATTCGGTTCCATTCGATGGTATCCGTGATCTGGGTAGTCTATGAGGAGACCCGCCGCCACCGGCGATACCGGCTTCGTGCCCGACCAGATGAAGGTGACCCATGACGACTTCAGCACACACCGCCCCGCGCGATCGCGCGGCCTGCGAGCACCTCGATGCCGCGGATCCGCTGCGCGGCTTCAAGGACGAGTTCATCCTCCCTTCCGACACGATCTATCTCGACGGGAACTCGCTCGGCGCCCGGACGAAGGGGGCGGCCGAACGTGCTCAGACGGTCATCGCCGACGAGTGGGGGACCGGGCTCATCCGGTCCTGGAACACCGCCGGATGGTTCGACCTGCCGGCGAAGCTGGGCGAGAAAGTTGCCGGCATCGTCGGTGGTGGGACCGGCAGCACCGTCGTCACGGACACCACCTCGATCAACCTGTTCAAAGCCGCGTCGGCCGCGCTGAAGATGCAGTCCGCAGATGCGCCCGATCGTCGTGTCATCCTCACTCAGCGGGAGAACTTCCCCTCCGATATCTACATGCTTCAGGGCTTGGCGGAGCAGCTTGATGCCGGCTACGAGGTCCGCCTGGTCGATGACGCCGAGGTGAGCGCAGGGTTCCCGAACACAATGACCGACGAGGTGGCTCTCGTGGTTCTCACCCACGTGAACTACCGCACGGGTCGGCTCTTCGACATGACCACGACCACCTCGGAGATCCATGACGGTGGTGCCTTGGTGATCTGGGACCTGTGCCATTCGGCGGGTGCGCTGGAGATCGACTTGGCCGGGTCCGGTGCGGACATGGCGATCGGCTGCACATACAAGTTCCTCAACGGCGGCCCAGGCTCACCCGCTTTCATCTGGGTCTCCGAGGCATTGCAGAATCGTTTCACCCAGCCGCTCTCGGGCTGGTGGGGGCATGCGAAGCCCTTCGAGATGTCACCGGACTATGCTCCGGCCGACGGTATTCGCCGGTACCTGACCGGCACGCAGGGCATCATCTCGATGTCTATGGCCGAGCTGGGACTCGACATCGCCAGCCGGGTCGATATGGCCGCGGTGCGAGAGAAGTCCCTGCAGCTGTCTGACCTGTTCATCGAGCTCGTCGACTCTCGATTGGCCGATCATCCCGTCGAGATCGTCACTCCACGCGAGCACGCCCATCGCGGCTCACAGGTCTCGATCACGCACCCCGAGGGCTTTGCCATCATGAGCGCTCTCATCGAACGTGGAATCATCGGCGACTATCGCGAGCCTGAAGTGCTGCGCTTCGGCCTGACTCCGCTCTACATCGGCTTCACCGATGTCTGGGACACCGTCGAGGCGCTGCGCGACATCCTCGACAACCGGCTCTGGGACGCCCCTGCGCACAAGGTCCGCGGCGCCGTCACGTGATCGGTGTGGCTCAATAGCCTCTCGGCAACCTTCCGGGCGCTGAGCAACCTCGCTTTGGAGTGGTCCCCTGAGGTTGCTCAGCCCGATTCGTTCGCTTATCCGACGCGCCGCTCCCGTCCCGCCAACACGTACGCACCGATCCCGATCGCGCCGATGGCCAAGACCGAGCCGCCGATCGTCACAGCCTGCGGGATCGTCGCGATCGTGCCGAGCACGCCGACGGTGACACCGGAGAACGTCTGCATTCCGGGCCCGAACATCGAATAGGAGCCGATCACTCTGCCCCGAATCTCAGTCGGGGCCTCGAGCTGGATGATCGCCATCTCGGTCGACTCGGCGGTGATCTTGCAGACCCCAGCGAGGACGAGGACCGCCAACGCCAGCCACAGGTGCGAGGTGAACGCGAAGACGATCGCACTCGCTCCCAACCCTGCCGCGGCGACCGCTGCTGCCGCGGGCGTTGGTCGCACCCAGCCTGTGGCCTCGAGGAAGAACCCGCCGAGCACACCTCCGGCACCAAGAGCGAAAAGCAGCAGACCGTAGGTGAAGTCACTGTCTCCGCCGGGGCCGGTGAAGATATCGCCGAAGACCGGCATCGCCGTCTGCAACACGGCCCCGATCGTGATCGAGGCGAGCGCAGCCAGCAAGAGCATACTGATGATCGCCCGGTTGTGGCGGACGTCGACGAGCACCCGCAGTGACTGGATCAGTGTGGTCCTCGCTGCCCGCAGACCACCGCTCCTGGTATGGCCGGTGAAGGGTGTGCGCATGAGGAAAATCGTCAGCGGCAGGTAAAAGACGATGTTGATGAAGATGCCCCACGTCGGCCCGAACGACAGCAGGAGCGCCGAGCCGACAACGGGTCCGAACAGGATGCCGAGGCTGCGGAAGGTCGCATTGATGCGCACGGCGCTGGGCAGCTCGCTGCGTCCGGCGAAGTCGTAGAGCATCATCTGTTCGGCCGGTCCCCACAGGCATCCGGCCAGGCCGTGGATGATCAGCAGCACGCAGGCCTGCCACAGTTGGAGCGAATCGGTGAGGAACAGGATGCCCCAGCACAGGGACACGACCATGAACATGACCTGCCCGATCTGGATGAGTCGGCGGCAGTCGAAGCGTTCAGCCAACGATCCGGCATAAACGGACAGGAGTAGGAACGGCAGCCAGTGGCTGATGAGCTGGAATCCCACGAGGGCCGGGGACTCGAACTTCTGCCACAGCACCCAGTAGGTGATGACGTGCTCAATGTTGTCGCCCATCATCGCCATGCCGGATCCGACCAGATAGGGCGCGGTCTTCCAGCTCCGCAGCACCCCGAACCGGCGCGGATTCGGGGAGGTGTCGGAAGATTCGTCTCGGGTCTCGCTCACCCGCCCATTCTGGCACCACCTGCGTGAAATCAGTGGGTGGTCCCGAACCGTGGAATCCTGACACCGCCGAGGCGGCCCTGGTTCTTTTATGGACAGGGCCCTTGATCTGACCCCTGTATGGGGTCACCGTTGACATGATCAAGGAAGATCAGATGTCAACGACACCGAAGTCATCTGGGTCAAACACACCTCTGGAGAACTGCCCACGGGTTCACCGCAGTGGCAGATCGTCGAGGCCCTCTCCCCTGCCGACGACGAAGCTATAGTGGAGAAGACGCACGGCAACACCTTCGAAAAAACGAACTTCGAGGATGTTCTGGCGTCTAAGAACGTCGAACACCTCATCGTCACCGGCGCCCAGTCCGATGCGTGCGCGAGGTCGACGATCCACGGCGGATTTGCCCGCGGCTGCGATGTCACGCTCGTCTCCGACGCCCACACCACCGAAGATCTCAGCGACTGGAGAGCTGCGCCTCCGGAGAAGGTGGTTGCCCATACGAATCTCTGCTGGGGCTTCGAGTCAGGACCAGGCAGGACCGCTCGCGTCCAGGAAGCGGCTGGGGTCGACTTCACCGCACCGGGCACAGGCGAGTGAGCCGGCGACTCGCGTCCAGACACCGCTCATCGTTTCCTGACATGATGAGTCCATGAGTGATGACACGCGCAGCATCGAACTGACCCGCCTCGCCGAGAACCACTACCGGGCCACGGCCCCAAGTGGTGCGAGCATCGAATTCGGTCGTGGTGAGGGCCTGATGACACCCGTTGAGCTGCTGCTCGCGGCCGTCGCAGGCTGTTCCTCGATCGACGTCGACACAGTGACCAGCAGACACACTGAGCCGACGCGTTTCGATGTCTCGGCCACGGCCGACAAGATCGATGAAGACGGTGCATCTCGAGTCGACAACGTCCACCTCGACTTCGACCTCGCTTTCCCCGACGACGAGGATGGTCGCAAAGCCGATGCGCGTATCGAGAGGCTCGTCGGCCTGTCCCATGACAAGTACTGCACGGTCTCGCGCACCGTCGAGCACCCGACCAACGTGGATTTCAGCATCCGCCGCGGCTGAACTCCACCCTCGCCGCAACCGAGCCTCAGCTTTCGGCCAACCGTTCCCGTTCGACCTCAATCTCGAAGTCCGCAGCAGGCCACTGGGGGTCGATACTCCGCAGCGCATTCAATAAGAGTCGCTGGATCGCCAGACGTGCGTACCATTTGCGGTCAGCGGGGACGACGTACCAAGGCGCCGCCTCGGTCGAGGTGCGCTCGAACACCGCCTGATAAGCCTTCATGTAATCGGGCCACAGGAGGCGCTCATCAACGTCACCCGGGTTGTACTTCCAGTACTTGTCGGGGCGGTCCAAACGCTCCATGAGTCGGTCCTTCTGCTCATCGGGAGAGATGTGGAGCATGACCTTGATAATGCGCACACCCGCCTCGGCGAGCTCGGCCTCGAAGTCATTGATGGCGGCGTAGCGACGCTCGATCTCTTCGTCGTCGGCAAGCTCGCGGACTTTGCCGATGAGCACATCCTCGTAGTGGGAGCGATCGAAGACGCCGATCATGCCAGGCCCGGGCACGCGCGATCGGATGCGCCAGAGGAAATCGTGGGAGAGCTCCTCCTTCGTCGGCGCCTTGAACGCAGCGAGCTCCACGCCCTGTGGATCGACCGATCCGACGACGTGGCGCACGATCCCGCCCTTGCCTGCCGTGTCCATCGCTTGGAGGACGAGGAGAACCGCTGGCCCCGACTCCTCCTCATGATGAGCCGCGAAGAGTCGTTCCTGAAGATCGTCGAGTTCGGGGATGCAGGCTTTGAGGTCCTTGCGTCCGGATTTCTTGTTGCCTTCGTAGCCGGGGGTCGAACGCGGATCAACATCATCGAGCCGAAACCCTTCGCATGCCCGCAGCAGCGACTCCGGATCCTCGGTCCAACTCAGCGCTGTCTTTTCGCTCATGAGTTCATCTTTGCAGGCAGGGAGGTCAGCGTCTATATCTGTGCTGATCTACAAGGGATCGTCGCCGTCAGTCGGGCTTGCGAAACACCGAGGGCAGCTTCTTCATCTTCTTCGGCGTCTCCCGATAAGACCATCGGCGCATCGGCTGTGGAACTCGCCACTGCAGCTTCCACGCCAGCATTCGGAAGCCGAATGCCAGTGCGGCGATGATCAGCGAAACCACACCGCCGAGCAGGTTCAGCGCATCGGCGATGACCGTTAGCCCCGATCCGAAGAGGGCGGGAATCAGGTAGAGGTCGGTGCCGCTGAAGATCGCCGGGTCCTCACTGGCCACCGCATCGCGCATGAGCCCGCCGCCACAGGCAGTCAAAGCCCCCATGAACAGGGCCGCAGAGTAATTCGCACCGGCACCGAGGGCAATCGTCGCTCCGGTGACACTGAAGATGGCGAGCCCGATCGCATCGAAGGTCACAATCCAGATCCGGGCGCGGGAAACGTGTTTGCCGATGAGATAGATGAGCAAGGTGGCGAACAGCGGAGTAGCCAGATAGATCGGTTGACCCAGCGCGTTCGGCACCCGGTCGAGGAGAACGTCGCGGATCATGCCTCCACCGATGCCTGCCAGCAGTCCGAGGACCAAGCCTCCGGTGATGTCGAAGCCGCGCCGGGCGGCCAGGAGGACTCCGGAGACGGCGAAGACGAAGGTGCCGGTGAGGTCGAGTGCGAGAAAGACCGCTTCTTGAATGTCCACGACTGATTCTCCTTCCGACACATCGAGGGCCCGCCCCACGCGCCGGACGGTGCGTGGTCAGCATTGCCGACGCCACGTCTGTCGTTCTCGGCGTCTGGCTACCTCTGTAGTATCAGTGCGCCGGAGCAGTGAGGTGCGCCGAGGTGGAGTGCACGGTGCTCGTCCGTGCAGGAACGTGCTCGTCCGTGCCGGGAACAGGCTCAGCTGAGCTGGAAGTTGTCCGGGTTCTTGTATTCTTCGATTTCGACGCTCGGGCTGCCCTGCCCCTTGAGCAGCTTCGATATCGGGCATCGAGCGTGGGCCCGCCCCGCGTACTTCTCCGCGTCTGCGGCGGAGACGCCTTCGATGGAGATATAGGCTCGAGGCACGAAGTAGAATCCGGCGTTGGACTCACCGTGCAGGTCGACCTCAACGCGGACTCGGGATAGAGCTTCGACATCATTGACCGCCAGCACCACCTTGAGGGTTTCACCGAGGCAGGTGCTCCACGCCATGGCGAGGAACTGCTCCGGGTTGCTGCCCTGATCGGTGTGCGAGGTGGGGGCCGTCGACAGCGTCATACCGTCTTCGACTCGCACTTCACCCGAGGTCCCGCCGAGGTTCTCGACTTTGGCAGTATAGATGGGAGCGCTTGCGCTTCTGGGTTCGTCCGAGTCTCCGCTTGGCGCCTGCGGCTCGGCGTATCCTGGGTTCTCAGTCATTGCACTATGCTACTTCAGCTTGACGGCAAGTTCACTGACAATTTCGTGAACGGGACGAGTCGCAGCAGCGAATCTTCGCTCCCGAATCACCCATCCGGATCGTCGTCGGCTCCGAATATCCGGCATGAGAAGACCATTTCGCGCCGCCCTTGCCGGGATTGTCGCCACCCTTGTCCTGTTCGGTGCCGCCGATCTGATCGCCCGGGCATTCGGTCCTCAGGCGGCCCCTCTGCTGGCGCTGGGTCAGACGATCATTCCGCTCACCCCTACCGAGATCGTCAAACCTGTCATCGACCTCTTCGGCACCAATGACAAGCTCTTCCTCATCCTCACCACAGGACTCGCAGCTTTGGTGCTCGGAGGGCTGATCGGCTGGCTGGCCTCTCACCGACTCCGCCTAGCGACCGTGCTCTTGTGCACCGCCGGGCTCGTTCCCATCCTAGTCATTCTCATCCGACCCGAGTCCAGTGTCATCGACATCATCCCAACGCTCATCGGACTCGTCGTGGGCCTGGCCGTCTTCCGCATCCTCATGAGTTCGGGAACAAGCCGGGCTGAGACCGGAACGGCATCCGCAGCTCCCGCGAAGTTCCCTGCAGCTGCCCGACCCGCTCGCTCGTCCACGCCCGGGCCTTCCCCCGCCGACTCGACCGAGGCACCAGCCTCAGAGCCCTCTCGGCGACGCTTCTTCGTCATCACCGGCATCATCGGTACAGTCGGTGCCGCTGCGGTGGCGGCGGGACAGACCGTCGCCTCCTTGACTCTGGATGCTGGTGCGGCAGCTGCCAAACTGGTGTTGCCAACGCCTGCCAAGAAGGCTCCTCCGATCCCTTCCAATGCCCATCCGGATGTCAAAGGCCTCACCCCCTTCGTCACGGATCCTCAGGATTTCTACCGCATCGACACAGCACTGGCACCTCCTGTCATCGACCCTGAGGACTGGTCGCTGCGGATCCACGGCATGGTCGAGTCGGAGGTGACTTTGACGATGGACGATCTGCTCGACCTTCCTCTCGACGAGCATCACATCACGCTCACCTGCGTCTCCAACCCCGTCGGGGGTGACCTGGTCGGCAACGCCACCTGGTTGGGCTACCCGGTGCGTGAGCTGCTGCGCCGAGCGAAACCCCACAAGAACGCAGACATGGTCCTCTCCCATTCCTTCGACGGCTTCTCCGCCTCAACCCCGATCGAGGCTCTCGTCGATGGCCGGGACTCCCTATTGGCTGTTGGAATGAACGGCAGTCCGCTCCCTCCCGAACACGGGTTCCCCGCCCGCCTCGTCGTTCCCGGTCTGTATGGATTCGTCTCAGCCACCAAGTGGGTCACCGAACTCGAAGTCACTCGCTTTGATGAGAAGACCGCGTATTGGACCGACCGCGGGTGGGACGCCAAGGCGCCCATCCTCGTCGCGTCCAGGGTCGAAGTGCCGAAGCCGTTGGCCAAGGTATCGGCCGGTGATGTGGCCGTCGCCGGCACGGCATGGGCGCAGCGCAGCGGCGTCAAGCGGGTCGATGTGAAACTCGACGATGGAGAGTGGACATCTGCTGAGCTCGGTGACGAGGTGAATATCGATACCTGGCGCCAGTGGAAGACGGGATTCAGCGACGTCGATACAGGATTGCATACCGTCACGGTCCGTGCGATCGATCAGGACGGAAACGTCCAGACCCCGAAGCGCAGGAAGTCCATTCCCAATTCCGCGACCGGTCACCACCACATCCAGTTCAGTGTTGAGTAGAGCGAGCCTCCGCCCGGCACGCACCGCACCACCACGGCCCCAATCAACGCTTACAGGCGGAGGCTGGGGCCGATCTGCGCAGGTCCTAGGACTACGCGGAGGACTCCGTCAAAAAGAAATCCAAAGAATGTTTGAGTTTCACCCATCCAGAACGTCATGGGCTGCGAATACCAGATACACAGCGAGCAATGAAGGCAACTTCAGAGCTGTGCGCTGATACGCACCACCGTTGATGCACCACTTCAATTAGGAGAAGAACGATGAAAACGCTGCTTCGCACTCGCACCACCACCATCCTGGCCGCTGGCGCGATCGGTCTCATGGCTCTGAGCGGTTGCTCGGACATGGGCTCCGACTCCGATTCCGGTGATTCCGAGTCCAAGTCAAGTGACACCGCAGAAAGCCCTGACGTACCCGAAGAGTCAAGCGATGACGCCATGGCCGGCGGGGATCTCGTCGGACCGGATTGCGCGGCGTATGCCGAAGCCAATCCTGACGGCGGCGGATCTGTCGAGGGAATGGCCCAGGACCCTGTCGCCACCGCGGCATCGAACAACCCGATGCTCAAGACGCTGACCAAGGCTGTTTCGGGCAAGCTCAACCCCGATGTCGACCTCGTCGACACTCTCAATGGTGACGAGTTCACCGTCATCGCACCCACTGATGATGCCTTCGCCGATGTGCCCAAGGACGACCTGGATGCGCTGGCCAAGGATTCGGACATGCTGACGAAGGTCCTCACCTATCACGTCATCCCGGGAAAGCTGTCCCCTGACGAGATCGCCGGTGAGCACGAGACCGTCGAGGGTTCGAAGGTGAAGATCTCCGGCAAGGGCGACGACCTCAAGTTCGACGATGCCGGTCTGGTCTGCGGCGGAGTCGCAACCTCGAACGCCACTGTGTACATGGTCGACAGTGTGATGATGCCCTCTAAGTGACATTTGGGCTTCACAGGGTGGTGGCCAAGGACCGACTCCGACCACTCGGATCGGCCCTTGGCCACCACCTTTTTCACTCGATGTGCGGACAACTGAAGAACAGAAGCCGATCAGATGACATGATTGGTCAATGAGTTCAGACGATCCTTCGGTTCCAGGCCATGGACCCCCGGGAAATGATGCCCCAGCGTCAGACGGTACCGTCACCACAGCAGCGGACCCGAGTGGCGACCAGCTGCTGCGGATCGCCACCGGCGACAGGACCGCTTTCGAAGAACTCTTCGTGGCTCAGTCCCGGATCCTCATGGCAGTGATCCTGCGGATAGTGAGAAGTCAGGCGCTCGCCGAGGAGGTGCTCCAGGAATGCTTCACCGAAGTGTGGACCCGGTGCTCCGGGTTCGACCCCGACCATGGGACCGGCAGAGCATGGCTGATCACGCTGTGCCGCAGGAGAGCCATCGACTGCGTCCGCAGTGTTCAGGCCCAGCAGGATCGAGACTACTCCGACGGACTGAGATCGTCGGCGGAAGAGGGCGAGCAGGTCGAGCAGAAGGTCATCGACAGATTCGAGTCAGACAGGACCGTCACTGCACTGAAGATACTTCCCGCGGATCAGGCACAACCCATTGTCATGGCGTTCTACCAAGGTCTGACGCACGCTGAGATTTCAGAGAATCTCAAGGTGCCCCTCGGCACCATCAAGTCACGGATCAGAGACGGAATGAAGAAGCTGCGAGAAGAGTTGGAGGCAAGCCGATGAACACCGATCGCGACTATTTGGCTGCCGGGCTGGCTCTGGGCGGACTCAGTGAAGCTGAGCTTGCCGAGGCGCAGACTCTTGCAGACACCGATGCCGATTTCCGTTCCGAGGTCGCTGAGTATGAGGACACCATGGCGCTCATGGCCGGATCCGATGCAGAAGCGTCTGAATCCTCAGCCACGGGTGCCCCTGAACCCATCAGTGCAGCCACCCGCAACGCAATTCTCGCCATCCCGAGCACACATGTTCAAGAAGATGCAGATGTGGAACCACGGAGCCTGAATCAGGCTCGTTCTGCACAGCAGCAGACTCAGTCCTCAGCACCGACTCCGCTCAATGCTCCGGTTCAACCCGCACCGCAGGCAGGCACTCATTCGTCCTCGGATGTGCCACCGCCCGCCGACCTGGCTGAGCACCGTCGGAAGCGCCGCCCCTGGGTGCCGATGGCCGCCGCAGCTGCCGCTGTCGTCGTCGCGGCCGGTGTCGGAGTGAGTTCCTGGCAGAAGCAGAACGAGCTGGAAGATGAGCTGGCCGCTGCTCAACAACAGCTCGACGATTCCGCTCGCCTGATGGAAGCCGGGGATCTGAAAACCAGCACTGCCGAGCTGCCCAAGGGCGGTTCTGTCACTGTGCTCTCGTCCGAGAAAGAACAGCTCATTCGCTTCAGTCCTCGCGACGTCACTGCTGCCCCAGCAGGGAAGTCGATGCAGATGTGGGTGATCGGCAATGAGGGTCCCGAGAGTGTAGGACTGATGACTGGACAACCGGTGACGATTGCCGATGAGCCGTTCTCCTCGGGCAGTCTCTTCGGCATCACGGTCGAACCGGAGGGCGGTTCGAAGCAGCCGACCACCGATCCGATCGTGGCCATCGACCTGTAGGCGAGGGGTGAGGGACCTCCGCCCTGCGCCGGAGACTCTGCACGTCTGATCCGCACACCGACGGATGTGGACGAACTTCAGACTGTCTAAGCTGGAGGGATGGAAGAGAACCCGACATCGCTGAGACATACGCGCGGCGACGTATATCTGGTGCTTGCCCTGGCCGCGGCCTCAGTCGTCTTCGCGGTGCTCTACAACACGACGTCGTATTGGCCGTTCAAGGGGCCCTTGTGGTTGATCTGCCTGATGTCGATCCTCGTCACCTTGCCGCTCATCTGGCGTCGGCGTTATCCCAGCCAGATGGCATGGATTCAGACCGCTGTCTTCGTCACGGCGCAGGTCCTCTCGATCATGGAACCCGGGGTCACCCAAATCATCGTATTCATGGGGGTGTACTCGGTCGGCGCTTGGCAGGGCAACCGCAAAACGGCTTTCATCTCGCGGCTTCTCCTCTGCGCAGGGATTTTCGTCTACCTGCTGGTGTCGACAGGCGTGCAGTTCAAGGCGATCGGAGACATGACGGTGCTTCAGTTCGCTGCCGCCTCAGCGGTCTCATTCCTCATCAACATCGCCTTCTTCGGCGGGGCCTGGCTCTTCGGCAACCGTGCCTGGAGCCAAAGGAACCTTTTCAACGAACTGCGTAGCGCCAATGCGGAGGTTCGCTCCCAGGAGCAGCAGCTGACGCGTCAGGCACTCGACCTGGAGCGGGTACGCATCGCTCGTGAACTCCATGACGGCATCGCCCACCACATCACCGGCGTCGGCATCCACGCTGCTGCAGCCCGCCGCAGTCTCGAGAAGAACCCCGACAAAGCGCGCGAGTCCCTCAAAACCATCGAATCCTCTACCCGAGAAACCGTCGACGAACTGCGCGCGCTCGTGTACACGCTCCGGGACACCGACGATGTCACCACCAGTGAAGACAGCGCGAAGGGCAACCCCGGCCTCGGCGATGTTCCTGAGCTCATCGACGCTTCACATCGTTCGGGACAGCAGATCGAGTTTCACACCATCGGTCGACCGCGAGCGCTGACGCCGATCACCGAGATGTCGATCTACCGTGTGATCCAGGAATCTCTGACAAATTGTCGCCGTTACGCAGGATCGCACGCCGAGGTGGATGTCCGCTTGCGGTACGGCACCACCAAGCTCGAAGTCGAGATCAGCGACTCCCGGTCCCCCGCTGCACTTCGCGAGGAACCGCATCGGGAGCCCGAATCACCAGTGAAGCAGCCAGGGTTGGGCTTGGGCATCGTCGGCATGCGCGAACGGATGAGCGCTTTGGGCGGCACTCTGGAGGCGGGCCCCAAGTCCCGTGGCGGCTGGTTGGTGCGGGCACAGATTCCCTACCCTCGGAATGTCGCGGACGCCGAGATCGACGCCGCCGCGCCTGCTGCCATCGAGACCGCCACCGAAACCGGCGACGGCCCAAACGCCTCCTCCATCACCGACTCCACAGCAAAGGCCTGAACCGTGATCCGAGTCCTCCTCGTCGACGACCAGTCGATGGTCCGCACCGGTTTCCGCACGATCCTCGAGAGCGAGGACGGCATCGTGGTCGCCGGCGAAGCAGAGAACGGCCAAGTCGCGATCGACCGCGCACTCGATCTCGCTCCCGACGTGATCTGCATGGACGTCCAGATGCCCGTCATGGACGGACTCGAATCCACCGCGGAGATCGTACGTCGGGGAGCGGCCGGTGCTGTCCTCATGCTCACCACCTTCGACCGTGACGACTTCCTGTTCGAGGCTTTGGCAGCAGGCGCCAGCGGGTTTCTGCTCAAGACCGCCGAGGCGGAGCAGCTCATCGACGCGGTCACTGCACTGGCCAACGGCGATGGTCTCCTGTCCCCCGAGGTGACCCGTCGTGTCATCGAACGCTCCGTCCGCAGCCCCGAGACCACAATTGCCAAGGCCCCCGAGCTCGACCTGCTCACCGACCGGGAGCTCGAGGTCCTCCACCTCGTTGCCAAGGGACTGAGCAATTCCGAAATCGCAGGCACGCTCTTCGTCGGCGAAGCAACCGTCAAGACGCATGTGTCCAACCTGCTGACCAAGCTCGACATCCGCGACCGCATCCATGTCGTCATCTTCGCCTATGAGAACGGGCTCGTCGGGAATTGAGCACGCCTGGCCTCCTGCCTTCGCCGAATACTGGTCAAGTGTGAGGCCCAGTCAACTGAATATCGATTCTCCGGCAACGGGTGCAACATGATTTCAGATTGTGGAATCGTCTCACCATTGCATAGTCCACTCCCCCGAAACTCCCCGCACGATTGATCCCCAGCACGGCCGATCCAGCGCACCTCCTGCACCGGTTCGCTGCTGGACGGACAGGTTGCATCAGCATGTGCAGCACGGATTTCAGCTCCCCGTTCGACCCCGTCTATGACCGCCTGCGAACAAGGCACCGATCCGCAGTCGAGAAGCGACGCAGGTCTTCGATTGCCTCCGTTCCGGTCGCTCCGTCGTCGTGGTCTGTCTCACCGGCAACGGTGCCCTCGACGTCGTAGCCCGGGGCGAAGGAGTCTCCGCACAGAGTTCCACAGCGCTGCCCCCACGCCAGCGTCGGCACTCCGCCCCTCGGCCACCATTCACTGTCGCGAGTAGTTGTGCGTTCAATGACTCAGCGGCCACTCGACCGCTTCCCTCCCCCACACCGGTGAGTAGGAAATAGTCCGCTCGGCTGAGGCGGAGCACGTCGACGCCGAATAGATTTGAACCATGATCACCTTGGACTCTATTTCGCGCAGCTTCGGCGACAAACAGGTTCTCCACGACCTGAGCTTCTCCATCGGCTCGGGTCGGATGACCGGGTTCGTCGGTTCGAACGGCTCCGGCAAGACGACGACCATGCGCATCATCCTCGGTGTGCTCGCCTCGGACTCTGGCCGCATCACCGTCGATGGCGAGCCCATCACTCCCGCACACCGCAGTGCGATCGGCTACATGCCAGAGGAGCGCGGCCTCTACCCGAAGATGCCGATCATCGATCAGCTTATCTACCTCGCCCGCTTCCACGGACTCAGCCGTCACTCCGCACGTCGCCGCGGACTTGAACTCCTCGAGCAGCTCGACCTCAATGGCAAACCCAGCGACAACCTCGAGGCCGTGAGCCTGGGCAACCAGCAGAAGGTGCAGATCGCCGCCGCGCTCATCCACCGCCCGCGTGCCCTCGTCCTCGACGAGCCCTTCTCCGGTCTCGACCCTGTCGCCGTCGAACGCACCCTTGAGGTCCTCAAGGATTTCGCCGACACCGGAGCTCCCGTCCTCTTCTCCAGCCATCAGCTCGACTTGGTCGAACGCCTCGTCGATGACCTCGTCATCATCGACGGCGGCCGGCTTGTTGCGGGCGGCACCGCCGATGAGCTGCGCAGTCAGCGCAGCACCCCCGAGTGGATTCTGCAGACCGATGCGGATATGGGATGGGTGCGCGATATCCCCGAAATCACCGTCGTCGAATTCGACGGGAACTGGGTGCGCTTCGCCGCACCGAATCCGGATATCGCCGAGGCGGTCCTGCACCGTGCCATCGCCGTGTCCTCAGTGAAGTCCTTCACTCCCCACACCGTTGCCCTCAACCGACTCTTCCAGGAGGTCACGCAGGCATGAGCATCCAACAGGATTCGAACTCTTCCAAAACGAGCACCCCCAAGAAGTCGGGACTGGCAACGACAGCGCAGACTCAACGTGCAAGCTTCACCACCGCCATCGGTCTCGTCATCGAACGCGAAATCATGGTGCGCATCAAGTCGAGGGCCTTCATGATCTCCACCTTGCTGAGCATCGTCCTCTTCGGCGCACTCGTGGCGGTATCGGGTTCGCTGCCTTCACTGTTCTCTTCCACGGACAAGGTGGCGGTCACCTCGGCGGGGGCGAAGGCAGTAGAGGGAATCGATGGGATCGAACTCGTCTCCATCGACAGTGCGGATGAGGCGAAGGCACTGGTGACCTCCGAGGAGGTCGCGGCCGCGGTCGTCGACGACCCTGCGTCCCCTGTCGGCGTCACCGTCATCGCCGAACGCTCCGCACCCGAGTCGCTGACCGGCGAGCTCAGCCAGGTCCCGACTGTCGAGCTGCTCGACCCCGATGCCCCGGACCCGGGACTGACCTACATGATCGGGCTGGGCCTTGGGCTCGTCTTCTTCATGTCGGCGGTGACCTTCGGAACGACCATCGCCTCCTCTGTGGTGGAGGAGAAGCAGTCTCGGATCGTGGAGATTCTGCTCGCCTCCACCTCGGCGAAGGTGCTGATGTTCGGCAAGGTACTTGCGTGTTCCATCCTCGCCTTCGCACAGATCGGCCTGACCGCGCTCTCCGTCCTCGTCGGCGCCGCCATCAGCGGAAACGACCTGGTGCTCGGCAAGGTCACGGAGCCGATCGCCTGGTTCATCCCGCTCTTCATCGTCGGCTTCGTCATGATCGCCTCTCTCTACGCCGCGGCCGCATCGATGGTCTCTCGGACGGAAGATCTCGGCTCGACGAGCAGCCCGATCATGATGCTCATCTTCCTGCCCTATATGGCGGTCATTCTCTTCTCGTCCAACGAAACTGTGATGGCGGTGATGTCCTACATTCCGTTCTCCGCAGCGGTTGCGGTCCCGATGCGAGTCTTCCTCGGCACGATCGAATGGTGGGAGCCGTTGGTCTCGCTGCTCATCCTCGCGGTGACCACGATCTTGGCTCTCCTGTTGGCGACCCGGATCTTCGAACGATCCATCCTGCAGTCGGGCCCGAAGGTGTCGTGGAAGCAAGCACTGAGTCGTACGAAGAAGTGAACCAGTCGAAGCGCTGAGTTTCTACAACCAGCCGTTGTCGCGGGCGATGCGCACGGCGTCGGCTCGGTTGCGGGCGGCGGTCTTGCCGATACCTGCCGACAGCCGATTGCGCACGGTGCCGGAGGAGATGAACAGCGCTGAGGCGATCTCGCCGACACTGCCACCGCCTGCTGCGGCACGGAGGACCTCGGTCTCCCGCTCTGTCAGCGGCGAGCGCCCGTGAACGGTGGATTCGACGACGAGCTCGGGGTCGATGACCTGGAGGCCTGCCATCACTCGGCGGATCCCCTCGGCGAGGCGGTCGACCGGTGCGTCCTTGACCATGAATCCGCTCACGCCGACGTCGATCGCGCGTTTCACCCACCCCGGTCGCCCGTAGGTCGTGACGATGACGACCTTGACCTGGGGAAACTCTTCTGCCAGTACGGCTGCGACCTCAAGCCCGTCTGGGCTGGGCATATCGACGTCGAGCAGCGCCACATCTGGTGGACGGCGACGAATCGCGGGCAGCACCTCGTCACCGCGGGCGCATTGGGCGATCACCTCGAAGTCGGATTCCATTCCGAGCAGAGCGGCGAGCGCCTCCCGGACCATGGTCTGATCATCGGCGACGAGCAGCGTCGTCATGCGAGTGCCTCCTGCCGTTGGACGGTCAGGACGAATCCGTCGTCGGTCTTCTCAGTCGTGACCACGGCGCCCACAGACTTCGCCCGCTCGCTCAGGCCACGCAGACCGGAACCGGCACCCACCTCGGCGAGGTCGGTGCGTTCGCCTGAGGAATCGTTTCGGATCGTCAGCCGATCGGGTTCGATGGTGATCGTGCAGTGTCTGGCGTGGGAGTGGCGGAGAACATTGGTGCTGCCCTCGCGCACACTCCAAGCGAAGAGTTCACGCAGCTTCACATCGGCGTTGTCGACCGAAGTGGGCGCCTCGACCTCGATCTCAGCGGCGCGCAACGCTCGGGAGGCTGCGACGAGCTCCTCTGCCAGGGAGATAGACCGCGTTCCCTGCACCGTGGTGCGCACATCGGCCAGGGCACCGCGCGCCAACTGCTCGATCTCGCTGATGTGCTTCGCCGCCTCGGGAGCTCCAGCGGCTTGCAGTTTCGTGGCCAACTGGGCTTTGAGTGCGATGACAGTCAAAGAATGGCCGAGGACGTCGTGGACGTCTCGGGACACCCGCAGCCGTTCGGCCTCGTGTTCAAGTCGGCGGTTCTCCTCCTCAGCCGCACGCGCCGCACGTGCTCGATCGCCGGCCATGATGGCCATGACCATTGCGAAGCTCGAGATCGAGATGCCGAAGGTGGCGGAGTAGTCGTGGGTCCAACCGGGTACGAGACGCTGAGCCACCTCGGCGGCGATGAGCGTCAGGCAGGCCACGATGATTCCCGGAACCACCCTCCGGACCACGACGACGAGGATGACCGAGACGTAGGCGAGGAACGACAGTCCCTCCTCACCGATGAGCTTCGTGACGATGAGGCCGATGCCGATCATCGCGACGAGGCAGAGGATGACCGGAAGGCGTCTGCGACCAACGGGGCCCCGTGATCCCCGCTGCCATGCGTTCGCAGCACCGGGGCCCGTGTCCCGGGACAGGTTACGGAGGCCGAGCCCGCTGACCCACATGGCCAGGTAGAACACCGCTGCGAAGAGGATCGTCAGGCCCACACCCCAATACCGGACGGCACCGGTCTGATTCCATGCCGCGGTCAGCGGGTAGACGAGGAAGACCATCCAGATGGCGGGGAAGAACCACCTGATGAAGGGAAGCCGCACTGGTGATTCTGAGGTCACTGCGGCTCCCCTCCTTCGCTGCTGATTTCCCTCACACCCTGGTGGTGTCTTTGCGCAGCGCCCAAGCCGAACCGGCGATGAAGACAGCCAACCACACGAGGATATTGACCACTGCCCACTGATCGTAACCCCCGCCGAGCGGTGCGCGGGCGATTTCTCCCGCCCCGTAGGCGGGAGTGAAGCGGGCGATCGTCTGCAGAGCGTGGGGCCACACGGCGAGGGGAACGAAGAGTCCGCCGATGAGGGAGAAGATGCCGAGGACCATGCTGGAGATCTGGATCGCGTTCTCGGCGGGCAGCAGATAGCCGAGCATGACGCCGAAGGCTGCAAACACTGAAGACGTGAGGACGACGAGGAGGCCGCAGGCGACCACGGTGCCCAGAGGCGCGTGGACTCCGGTGATCGCGGTGAGCCCGAAGACGACGATGACGGACACAGCACCCAGGACCATCGAGACAAGCACCTTGGTGAGGATGTAGGTCGCTGGATGCAACGGGGTCAGTGCCAATTGGCGGCTCCAGCCCAATGCCCGTTCCACGGCTACCTGGGCGCCGCCGGTGGTTGTGGCCACCATCGCACCGTAGGTCGCCAGGGACACGGAGATGTAGAGGGCCGCGTCCGTGTTGCCCAGCATCTGACCGCGGTTGGTCAGTCCGAAGATGAGGTAGAAGACCGCGGGCATGATCATAGTGAAGATGAGGGTGCGTCGGTTGCGCAGCTTGCGCAGAAGCTCGAGCCGCACCAGTGTCGAGGAGAATCCGCCCAGTCGCGGTGGTCTGCGTGCGTCAAGAGATTCGAGGAATTCCGCCGCCGAGGCAGTCGCCGGGTTAGCTCTCGAGGTGGTCATGTCATGCCCCTTTCGAGGTCGGAGTGCCGTTCGATGTGGGCCCGTTCGGGGTGGGTCCGTTGCTTGAGGTGAGGCTGATGAAGGCGTCTTCGAGCGAGTGGGAGGTGATCTCCAGTTCGGTGCAGGCATGGTCGAACATTGTGCGTGCGGCGGAATCCGAGTCCGTAGTTCGCATCTTCAGACGCCGGCCCTGCACATCGACGGATTCGACTCCGGCCAGGCCACGAAGCAACGTGATGAGGTCATCCGCACCCGAAGCGGGAAGAGTGGCGCTGACCGTCTTTGCCGAGGCCATGGCCCGGATCTCATGAGCGGGACCATCGGCGACGATGCGACCGCTCGAGACGAGGATGACTCTGTCTGCGAATTCGTCGGCTTCTTCGAGGTAGTGGGTGGCGAAGAGGATCGTCTTCCCGTGCAGGGCGTCGGCGCGCATCTCGTGCCAGAAATCTCGGCGCCCGGTGACGTCCATGCCTGTGGTGGGTTCGTCGAGGACGATCAGAGCAGGGTCCGGCAGGAGAGCCATGGCGAAGCGCAGCCTCTGCTTCTGCCCGCCCGAGCACTTCTTGACGACAGAGTTCGCGATGCCGCTGATGCCGGCCCGCTTGAGGACGACATCGACGTCGAGTGAGGAGGCGAAGACCGCCGAGGTGTATTCCACCGTTTCGCGCACCGTGAGGTCATCGAGGAGCCCCCCTGTCTGCATCACCGAGCTGACCAGTCCACGACTGACTGCTCGCCGGGGTGGCATGCCGAAGATCTCAACCGATCCCTCATCGGGTCGGGAGAGCCCGAGGAGCATATCGACGGTCGTGGTCTTGCCTGCGCCGTTGGGGCCGAGGAAGGCCACGACCTCACCAGGCCGGATGCGCAGGTCGATGTCGTCGACGGCCTTGAGGTCGCCGAAGCTCTTCGTCAGATGGTCAAGGGTCACAGCCGGAGGCATGGCTGCCTGCTCGGTTCGCCTGGGTGGATTGGTCGTCTCATTAGTCGTCTGTGTGCTCATGACTTCAGATTAGGAAGATACGGGCGCGGCTGATGATGCCATTTGTCACCGATATTCGAGGTTGTAACTCTCCTTCTCAACAGGACGGAACAGCTGGCTCCACCCCTTGCGCACATCCGGGTCTCGTGATTGCGTTATCCATATGAATCCGCAGGAGCCGTCTCTGCCGTTGACCACCGATCGACTCATTCTGCGTGCCTATCGAGAATCCGATGCCGAGGCTCTGCTGCCCATGTACTCTCGTGAGGATGTCGCGCGATTCCTCCTCTGCGATCCCTGGACCGCCGAGGAGTCACGGACCGAGATCTCCAAGCGCATTCCGAAGACCGGTTTGAGCACCGAGTCACGTGCGCTCTCGCTGGTCATTGAGACCAAGGATGGCCTCGACGATATCGAAGGATCTATCATCATCGGCGACCTCGGAATCTGGCTCAACGGCGAATCGTCAGAGAAGGCCGAGATTGGTTGGGTCCTCAATCCGGCGGCCGGTGGCCATGGCTTCGCCTCGGAAGCGGCCACTGCCGTGCTCAATATCGCCTTCGACCACTACCGACTCAATCGGGTCGTTGCACAGATGGATGCCCGGAACACCGCTTCGGCCAAGCTGGCCGAGCGAATCGGCATGCGGCAGGAGGCACACCTGCGCCAGGACTGGTGGTCAAAAGGCGAGTGGACGGACACCCTCGTCTACGGAATTCTGCACAGCGACCGGCAGGTGACTTGAGCAGCACTGACAACTGTGATCAACCGTCGGTGCCGTCCGCCCCGCGTCTCCGATTGCTCCACTGCCGCAGTCCGAAGAGACAGAGGCAGGAGACGAGCGTTGTGGCGACGGCGAAAGCGATCGTGGAGGCGACGAGTCCCGTAAGCAGCGCGAGTGCACCGACACCAATGATCGGCGCCGACATTGCCAGGTAGGCGAGGATGAAGTAGGAAGTAGTCACGGCCGTCCGATTCCGGACCTCGGTGACGGCAGTGATGGCCCGCATACCGGTCGTGAAAAGGAAGCCCTGCCCAGCCCCGCCGAGGATCGCCGAGATGACGAGAAACAACGTCGAAACCGTCAGCAGTGCAATTGACAAGGACGCCATACAGGCGATCTGAATGAGCCCACCGCACAAAACGAGGGTCCGATCGGCCAATCCCTGGAACAGCAGCTGGCACGCGGCAGAAGCCCCGAACAACGTGAACACGACCGTGCCGATGATTGCCGACGAATCGATACCGAGGGTCTGTTGCATGAAGCTCGGAGCGACGGCCGAATACAGTCCGGCTATCGCGAAGCTCGCCACGGCGCCCGGCACCGCACGAAGGAAAACGGCGCGGGACTCGGGCGGGATGGCAGGTAGCTGCAGACGCAGGGAATGCGACCGGGAGAGCGCGCTCTCTCTCACGCCCAGCATCGCTGCCCCTGCGAGCAGGAGGAGGCACGCATGGACGAGAAACGGTGTGAACAGCGGCCTGGGCATTGACTCAGCGACTATTCCAGACATGAGATTGCCCAGGCCGAGTCCGCCGATATTGGCCGCCGTCGCCAGCGAGGTCGCCAGTCGCCGACGACCTGGCGGAGCGTTCTCCAGCACCGCGACCGTGCCGGTGGCGGTGAAGATGCCTGCCGCGATTCCGGACATCACTCTGCCTGTATAGAGCAGGCCGAGATGATCGACGAACAGAAAGAGCACGGCCGAGACGAGTGAGACGATGACACCGGCGGCCAATAACGGCTTCCTGCCCCAAGCCTCGGAGAGTCTGCCAAAGAAGACGAGCGCGACGATGACGGCCCCGGCGTAGATAGAGAAGAGCAGGGTCGTCTGTGTGCTGCCGAAACCGAATCCGACCTGATAGCGCGGATAGAGCGGCGTAGGCAGGGTAGTGCCGATCATCACGACCGCGAACACATAAGTCGTCGCGGCCAGCGTCCACCCGCTTCCCCTCTTCTTGCCCTCACGCGCGGGCTTCGCGGAGGCGCTGCGTTTCATCTCCCTCGCCCCGGCGCTAACAACCGACCACTTATACTCCTCATAAAGTCGGCTCCTACCTCACAGTTCAGGATGGCGCAGTCCGTGTCCGGTGGCTGCTTCGAAACAGCGAGCAACATGGAGCACAGCGGCATCGCCGCCCACCGGTCCGATGATCTGCAGCCCGATCGGCAGCCCCGTGGAGCTGAAGCCGGCGGGAACGCTCATCGCCGGGCAACCCGTGGCGGAGAAGAGCGTCGTCGAGTCGATCCAGGCCATATAGTCCTGGATCGGCCGAGAATTAATCATGGTCGGGTAGTCCTCGTCCGCGGAGAATGGCAGCACCTGCGAGGTCGTGGTGATGAGGACGTCATGTGTGGAGAAATAGTCGTTCATTGCCGACCACAGTTGTGCGCGTGCCCGGTCGAAGTCGAAGAGATTGGTCGCCGTGAGCGCGAGACCGGCATCGACATCGGCTTGAAGAGAGGCCTTGAGGTGGCCCGGATGTGCCGCGTTGACGTCCCGCAGAGTCGCCGCGAACTCATAGGCTCTGGCTGTGCGGAACACATGTCGGGCCGTACTGAGGTCCGGCACGGACTCGCTGAGTCGAGCGCCGAGGCCAGCAACCACTTCCCCCACTGCCGAGACCACATCGTTGACCTCCGCTTCAAGTTCGAGAAGGCCGGCGAGGTCAGGGGAGAATCCGACGACGGTTCCGTTCAAGTCCGAGGCACCATCTTTACGCGAGACGAAGTTCGCTGAGTTGGCCAGTTCGGAACCGCTACACAACTCCATAAGCCAGGCGACGTCATCGACGGTACGCGCCATGAAGCCGGGCTGGCCCAGCCACTGCCAAGGATCCTCGGGAAGGGTTCTGGGGATCCACCCGTGCGAGGGCCGGAGTCCCACGATGTTATTGAACGAGGCCGGCAGACGCAGTGAGCCACCGGCATCCGTCCCGTCTCCAGCGGACTGCACGCCACAGGCGATGGCCGCCGCTGCGCCTCCAGATGATCCGGCGGCCGAGCGCATGGTGTCATAGGGGTTCTTCGTCGTTCCGAACACGCGGTTGGAGGTGTGTGCCCCTGCCGCGAATTCGGGCACATTCGTTTTGCCCGTCGAGATCACCCCGGCCGCCTGCAAACGGGCTATCACGGTGCTGTTTCGCGCCGGCACATGGTCGGCGAAGAGTTCGCTGCCGTAGGTCGTGCGCATGCCTGCGGTGTCGTGCGTGTCCTTGTGTGTCATCGGAATGCCAAAGAGCGCGGGCAGATCCGCACCACCTGCCAAGCGTCGTTTGTCCGCGTTCCGGGCGGCCTCGAGCGCGCGCTCGGGTTCAAGCGTGACGATTGCATTGATGGCCGGATTGATCTCAGCGATACGGTCGAGGTGCGCGGTCACAAGCTCGACGCTGCTGAGCTCGCGGCAGTCTAGTGCGGTGGCCTGCTCGGACAGAGTCATCCAGGTCATGGCCTCGGCCGTCAACGTCGACCGCCCAAGAGGCCGAGGCAAACGCCGAGCAGCGCTGCGCCCGCGCCGACAGCAGCTCCTGCAAGGAAGCCGTCACCACAGAGTCGGGAATTCCCAGTCGCACAGCCTGCGACGGGAGCCGCAGCATTCCCAGGAGCAGCGACGGGAGCCGTCACCGGTGCACTCGCGCCGGTGGCTGCACCTGTCCCAGCCGCCTCGGCGCCAGTAATGGCTTCACTCGCCACCGGAATTCCGTCGCGGATGGCGGCATCGATATCGGCGAAGAATTTCTTCGCAATACGCTTGGCGACTCCACCGAGCATCCTCTGCCCGACTCCCCCGATCGGCCCGCCGAGCACGGCATTGGCCTCCCAGATGATGTCGCTGCCGCCGTCCGCTCCGGGCGCCAGCGCCACGGAGATGTCGGCGCCGATCGTCCCCGGACCTCCCGCTCCCTTGGCGCTGAGCATGAACGAGGTGTCCGGGACCTCCTCCGAGAACGCGACGGTGCCTTTGTAGGTGCCCTTGATAGCCGCGACGCCCATGGTGAGGACGACGTCGAAGTCGCTATCACCAGTTCGGGTGAAGCTCTCGACTCCCGGGATCGTCGCGGCGAGGATCTTCTCATCGTGGAAGGCGGCATATGCCGCCGGCGGATCGGCGGTCATGGTGGCCGTGGAAGAAATAAGCATAAAGATCGGTCCTTAGTGATCAGTTGGGTTCAGTGGGAGCGGGCGACGTCGCCCTCGGCATGAGCCGCTCGCATACGCCACAGTGTCGACGGGTCCAGGGGCATCGACCGAATGGGTATCCCTTCGGCGTCCTCGATCGCCGAGGCGATAGCGGAGGCAGTGGGAATCGTTCCGGCCTCGCCGGCTCCCTTGATGCCCAGCGGATTGAGCGGGCTCGGTGTCTCGAGATGGTCGGTTTCGATGTACGGGATCTCAGAGGCGAAGGGCATGAGGAAATCCATGAACGAGGCGTTGAGCAGCTGCCCATCGGTGTCATAGGCCATCTTCTCGTAGAGCGCACCACCGACTCCCTGAGCGACTCCGCCGTGCACCTGTCCCTCGACGACGAGCGGGTTGACCATCGGTCCGCAATCGTGGATGACGCAGTAGCGCAGGATCTTGATGTCCGCGGTCTCCGGATCCGTCTCGACGATCACAGCGTGCATACCGTTGGCGACGGTCGAGCGTAACGGCGAGAAGAATTCCTGCTCTTCGAGACCCGGCTGCTCCCCCGGTTTGATCGAAGGCTCGTCCGCGGGCGATTCACGAGCAAATGCCGTTGCTGCGCGGGCGCTCTCATCGAAGGCGTAGCGCAGAGGGTTCGACAGCACGGACACCGCGGCCAGCGGCATCGATGCGCTGGCATCGCCCTTAACCTGGACCATGCCCTCGACGATCTCGAGGTCATCGGGGTCCGCTTCGAGGGACTCGCCCGCGATCCGCAGCGCCTTCTCCCGCACCTTCTTCGCGGTGAGGTGGAGCGCATTGCCGGCCATGACAGCACCACGCGAACCCCAGGTGCCCACCGAGTAGGGCAGTTTGCGAGTGTCGCCGGTGTTGACCTGGACCGAGTCGAGCGGAACTCCCAGCTCATCGGCGACGATCTGAGCGAACACCGTCGCATGTGCCTGGCCGTGGGTGGTCAGACCGGTCCAGACGTTGACCCGACCGGATGACTCGACCTCGATGTGGCCACCCTCGTAAGGTCCAGCCCCGGTGCTCTCGATATAACAGGCCAGGCCGATACCGACCTGTCGGCCCTCGCTGCGCGCCTGCTCACGGTAGGACTCGAATTCGTCCCAGCCGACGAGTGACTTGAGCTTGTCGAGGGAGGTGACGAAATCTCCGGAATCAATGCAGCCTTCGGCTCCGTCCTGCATCCGCAGCCCCATCTGATGCGGAAATTCGCGGACAAAGTTCCGCAGACGCACCTCGGCGCGGTCAAGGCCCAATTCGGCGGCGATTGCGTCCATCGTCCTCTCCATCATGAACACCGCATGCGCACGGCCCGCACCGCGGTATGGAGTGACCATGACGGTGTTCGTGTACAACGACCAGTACTCGACGCGGAATGACGGGATCACATACGGGCCCATGATGTGCGTGGATGTGTTGAGCGGAACGATCACGCCATAGGGAAGATAGGCGCCGTTGTCATGCCAGAACTTCACATCGAGACCGAGTATCCGCCCCTCATCATCGAAGCCGACTTTCACCCACTGGGTCTGCGCCCGTTCATGGGCGGAGGAGATGAAGTGCTCACGGCGGTCCTCCGTCCATTTGACCGTGGTTTCGAGCGCGCGCGACACGCAGGCCACGGCGAGCTCTTCCGGCCAGGGGTGGTTGATCTTCACACCGAATGCTCCACCAACGTCAGGGGTGATGACCTCAACCTTGGTCAGCGGGATCTCGAGCTTCGCTGCGAGCACGGCACGCAGACCGGTGCTCGTCTGAGTCGAGGAATAGACCTCCAGACTGTCGTCGCCCGGATTCCACGTCGCCACGACACCTTTGCCCTCCATCGGCATGCATGCGCTGCGCTCGAATTCGAGGTCGAGTTCGAGGACATGGGGTGCCCTGTCGAGTCCAGAATCGACGTCGCCGACGTTCTGCACGATGTGCGCGGCGACGTTGTCCTCCATCCCCTCATGGACGATTCGCGATCCTTCACGGGCCTGCTCGACGCCGACGATCGGGTCGCAGAAGCTGTATTCGACGTCGATGCGGTTCGCGGCGTCTTCGGCGATATAGCGATTCTCGGCGATGACCATGACGATGGGCTCGCCGACGAAGTTCACGTGGTCTTTGGCCAGTGCGTACCCGGTGTGCGGAGCGACGATCGACGGGTTCGGGATGAGCATCGGCAGGCGTTCGGCAGCTTGACCGGGCAGGTCTTCGTGCGTCCACACCGCGATGACGCCTGCGATATCGAGGGCTCCGGTGACGTCGATGTCGAGGATGTCCGCGTGGGCGTGCGGGCTGCGCACAAATGCTGCGGCGACCGCGGAACCGGAGATATCGTCGACGTAGCGACCGTGCCCAGTGAGCAAGCGCGGGTCCTCACGGCGGGTGATCTTCTGACCAAACAGGCGGGTAGTCATTGCCGTGCCCCCTCAGCGCGCAGCTCAGCGGCTCGCTGAACCGCCGCGACGATGTTCTGATACCCGGTGCAGCGGCAAAGGTTGCCGGACACGGCCTCCCGCGCCTCCTCTTCGGTGGGCCTCGGGTTCTCGTCGATATAGGCGTCGATCGTCGTGACGAAGCCAGGAGTGCAGAAGCCGCATTGGAGTCCGTGGCAGTCGATGAATGCCTGCTGCACATCGGACGGGTTCTCAGGATCATTGCCGACACCCTCGACCGTCTTCACCTCATGCCCCTGGGCCGTGGCGGCGAACATGAGGCAGGAACGCACCGGCTCTCCGTCGAGCTGTACCGTGCAGGAACCGCACACTCCGTGTTCGCAGCCCACATGGGTGCCGGTCAGTCCCAGATCCTGCCGCAACACGTCACACAGCAGCTTCCGGTCGGGGACCTCAAGAACCTGCAGGGTGCCGTTGACAGTAAGTCGGATGGTCGATGTCGGTTCGGTGCCGATGATCTCGGTCATGCTCGCCTTCTCTCAGTATCGATTTTAGTCATCCGACTGTCGGTGATCCGGCCATGATCGCCGTCGGTGCGACAGAGACGTCTGAACAGTCTGGAGGTGATCACTCCAGTGAGGTGGCGCCGATAGTCCGCCGTGGCGTGGATGTCACCACCAGGGTCGATGAAGTCGCGCACCGCGTCGACGACTGTGTCTGCCACCTCGGGCGCATCGCCGACGGGGGCCCCGGAGACGACTTCGCTGAGATTGAGGACCTCCGGGACGTCTGTGACTGAGATGAAGCCGCAGCGCAGCCCCGTCACCGTCGCCCCCTCGACGTCAAGGATCATCCCCACTCCCGCGAGGCCGTAGTCCCCGCTGCGCCGCGCGAGCTCGTCGAAGCCGGCGCGGGACCCTGCGGGCAACGCAGGGAAGATTGCGCGGGTGATGAGTTCATCGGATTCGAGGGAAGTCTCCAAGGGGCCGATGTTGAGTTCCTCGGCGTTCAGAGTCCTCTGGCCACGCGTGCTGCGCGCTTCGACTCGACCGCCGGTCAGCGCAAGGATCATGGGCATCTCACCATTGGGATCAGCGTGGGCGATCGAGCCGACGGTCGTGCCTCTGTTGCGGATCGCTGGGTGCGCGACGAATCGCAGAGCCTCGCCGAGGAGGGGGTTGGCCACCGCAACTTCCTCGGAGCGTTCGACCTGTCGGTGCGTCACCGTGGCACCCACCGTGATCTCCGCCCGCCCCTCGACACCGGAGACGCTGAGCTCGTCAAGTCCGGACACCGCGGTGATGTCGATGAGATCACGGGGAGCGGCGAGCCGCATATTCAGCACAGGGACGAGGCTCTGGCCACCGGCGAGCACCTTGCCTGAGGCGGCGTGCTCGCTCAGCAGGTCAAGAGTCTCGTCAATTGTCGTCGGGCGGTGTATCCGTAATGGGGATGGCTTCATCGTCTCATTCGCTCGATTCCGGATCGCGACGTCCACGGTCACGTTCCACAGTGTCGGCAACCCGTCCTTGGTGGCCTTCTCCGCCGACAGTCAGATTTGCTCCGCCGGCTCCGTCATCGGATTCGACTCGCATGTCAGCAGGCGCCAACCAACGGGCAACATGGTACATGACCAGCATCGATATCGTTCCCAAGGCGATTCCTGAGAGCACGAAGTCTTCGCTGAAGACGAGGCTCACATCTCCGATGGCAATGATGAGTCCCGCGGCGACCGGAACGATGTTGAGCGGGTTGGCGAAGTCCACGCGATTCTCGATCCAGATCTTCGCGCCCAGCATTCCGATCATGCCGTAGAGGACGACGGTGATGCCGCCGAGGACGCCCCCGGGGACCGCCGAGATCAGCGCTCCGAACTTCGGTGAGAGTCCGAAGACGATCGCCACGAGTGCAGCGACCCAGTAGGCGGCCGTCGAATACACCCTCGTCGCTGCCATCACCCCGATGTTCTCGGCGTAGGTCGTGGTCGGGGACCCGCCGATCGAGGTGGCGACGACGGTGGCGACACCGTCGCCGATGACGGCCCGGCCCATGTATTTGTCGAGTCGTTCGCCCGTCATCTCCTCCACTGCCTTGACATGGCCGACGTTCTCGGCGACCAGGGCGATGATTCCCGGAAGCATCACGATGATGGCCGCGGCGTTGAAGACGGGAAGATGGACGCCGACGACTCCGGCCGCGGTGTCTGTCAGCGGCGGGAATCCGATCCACGAGGCTGCCTCGACACCGGAGAAGTCGACTCGGAAGTGCGTCGTCACCTCACCGGCGGTTGCACTGTAGGAGGTGATCTCTCCGAAGATCCGGTCGAAAACCCAGGACAGCACGTAGCCGAGCAGGAGGCCCATGAAGACAGCGATCCGGCCGAGAAAACCACGCACCCACACGGAGACGAAGACGATGAAGACCATGACGATGACGGCGATCCACTGGTCCTGCGGCCAGTAGGTGCTCGCCACGACTGGAGCGAGGTTGAAGCCGATGAGCATAACGACACCACCCGTGACCACGGGTGGAAGCACCTTCATCAGCGCCGCGGAGCCGATGTAGTGGATGAATGTGCCGACGAGCGCGAGAATCACACCCGAGACCATGATGGCTCCGGTCACCTCGGCGGGGGAACCGCCCTGTGCAGTGACGGCAGTGACGCCTCCGACGAACGCCGCGGAGGTGCCGACATAACTGGGCACTCTGCCCTTGACGATGAGTAGGAAGATGATGGTGCCCACGCCGGACATCATCACGGCCAGCTGCGGGTTGAGACCCATGATGATCGGGAAGACGAAGGTCGCGCCGAACATGGCGACGACGTGCTGGACGCCGAATCCGACGGTCCTGCCCCAGCTGAGGCGCTCGCTCGGGGCAACGGCGCCGCCTGGTTCTATGGTCTTGCCATCTCCGTGCAGCGTCCAGGAAAACATCGACATGTGACTCTCCTCGTCGTTGAGAATGGTCGGCTCCGATCCAACATTCGGAGTGGAACGGCCACCCGAATCGATGTCTGCACAGCTGCGGATCACTCCGACTCAGGAATCGACTCTATGGGGCGCAGGAGTCCTGCATCACGTCACTTTATGCCAAAGAACCGCCTGAGTCTTCGGCAGTCTTCGCTAATCGATCAGGGCAGCTTGACGATCTGCAGGGCAAGCGCCAGCGAGAGCCGTAGGTTGGGGTCCTCGGTGAACGGTCCGACCATCTGCTCGAGCTTCCCAATCCGGTAGCGCAGAGTGTTGTAGTGGAAGAACAGGGCACGCGCCGTCTCGGCAACGTTGAGATTGTGGTCGAGCAGCTTCTGCAGAGTCTCGCGCAGACCCGCGTATTCGTCCTTGGCATCAGTGGCCAGTGGGCCGAGGATCTCTTCAGCGAAATTGCGCAGCTCCGTCTGTTCCCCGACCTGGAGCAGCAGACGATAGACCCCCAGCGAGTCGTAGTGCCGCAGCCCCTGCCCTCGGGCGAGCTGACGGCCGACCTCGAGAGCTCGCATGGCCTCCTGGTAGGCAGGTGCCAGTCGTGAGACTCCTTCGGCGGGGCGAGAGATCCCGACGGAGAACTGACGTCTGCCGCCTCCTCCGTATCCGCGCACCGAGGAGACGAACTCCTCCAACCGGCGAATGATCTTCTCCCGCGGTTCCGCGGCCAGGAGCACGATCACTTGGTCGCCCGAGCCGACGACGGCCGCACTCGGATCGAATTGAGAGACTACCTTTGTCCAGGCGTCGGCAAACAGCGTCTGCATCGTGCGTTTGTTTCGCGCATCAGTGGAATCGGCATCAGAGTCGACCTCGGCGACGGCAATACTGATAGGCCGGTCGAGGTCCCACCCCAGCGAATGCGCATGGGAGCGCACCCGGTCAGTCGAGGCGATGTGGCCGCGCAGCACCTCGAGGACGAAGTCCGTGCGGTACTTGCTTTCGACTGCGGTGATCGCCTGTTCGCGCGTGATGACGAGCGCGGCGGCGGCCGCGGCCTGTTCGAGCAGACGGAAGTCACCTGCGCGCATAGCCTGAGTGCCGAAGGCGACGATCCGGCCGAGGCTCTGGGTGGCAGGCAGAGTTTCGGGTGCGGGCCTCCTGCCGCCTTCGATGACGACGTTTCCCCAACTGAGTTCCTCGACGGCATCGGTATGCCGACTGTGTCCGGCAGGTTCATCCTCGACGCGGAACCGTCCTGATCGATCGAAGCACTCGAGACCGAGGACATCCGCCGGGGAGGTTCCTTCATCGGCTGTGCGCAGACATCTCACGCGGCCGTCGAGTGTCGTCACTGCTGCTGCCACCCCCGTCCACTGCACCAGCGTCCGGCACACGTCCGCCAGGTCGCCACCACCGACCACGACATCGACGAGCTCGCGCATCGAGGCCTCTGTCCGGGCGATGACCTTGGCCCGTCTGTCGAGATTGCCGGTGAGCACCTCCTGCATGATCTCGTCGAATCCCACGTCCTCGCCGAGGTGAATGAGCGGGAGCCTCAGGGAGTTCGCTGCTGCAATGGCCGACTCGGGGATCTGCTCGAGGTAGCGTCCGGGCTTGATGCCGATTGCCGCCAACCCGTGCTGGTCGAAGGTCTCGAGCAGACCCGCAAGATCTTCGGGACGGTCGCGGATCGGATAGGCGGTGGTCAGCAGCACCTCGCCGGGCTTGACCCAGGGCAGGATGTCCGGAACCTCCATGACGTTCGACATCTCCACGACTCGGTCGAGACCGTCGCTGCCGGCGAGAAGTCTCGCCCCGCGCATGCTCGGCAGTCTGAGCACATCGGCGACGGTGAGGGATTCGGAGGAGAAGCTCTGGCCCTGAGCACCATCGAATGTCAATTCCTGCTGGCCAGAGCCGGAATTCTTGGCATCATTTGACATGCATTGACGATAACAGGGCAAGATGCTCTGTCGAGGTGAGGTCTCGGTCCATGGTTCTGCCCGCCAAGGCCCTCAACGGTGGATCTGCCCGGTGGTGGCGCTCAGCGAGGCTCCGGTGGCCTTCGATCCATTGGCGAGCACCTCGGCGAGGATCGAGACCGCGGTCGCCTCGGGCGACCTGGCACCGAGATCGAGACCGATCGGACCGTGGATCCGGGCAATCTCCTCATCACTCGCCCCGGCCTCTCGCAGGGCATCGGTGCGCTGAGCGTGAGTGCGGCGGCTGCCCAATGCACCCACATAGCCGGCCGCCGAGCGGACAGCTTCGAGGAGGACGGGAACATCGAACTTGAGATCGTGGGTGAGCACCGCGACCACGGTCGAGGCCTCCACCCGACCGGCCTCCACCTCGGCGACGAAATAGCGGTGGGGCCAGCTGACGACGACATCATGAGCGGCCGGGAAGCGCACGGCAGTGGTGAAGACCTTCCTCGCGTCGCAGACGGTCACTCGATAGCCGAGGAAGCGGCCCAAGTCAGCCAGAGCCGCGGCATAGTCGATCGCGCCGAAGATGAGCAGGCGTGGCGGAGGTGTCGAGGTCGTGACGAAGATGCGGGTGCCCGCGCCGAGGCGCCGGCCGGTGTCGTCGAACTCGAGGATCCCGGTAGCGCCGGTGGCGATCATCGCCTGGGCATCTGTGGCGATGTGCTCCGTGAGGCGCGCGTGCCCGAAGCCCCCGTGCGTGGTCCCGTGCGCGTCGAGGGCGAGGCTGCGGCTGGGCCCGCGCAGGCTGCCGCCGTCCTCCTCGGTCCGGCCGGGCAGTTCGAGGGCGAGCGCCGCGGCCTGCGAGCCTGCCACCGCTTCAAGATAGACCCGCAACCTGGAGGCGCTGGCTACTTCGATGATGGGGGTGACGAGGACGTCGATCTGGCCCCCACAGGCGAGACCGACTGCAAAGGCCTGGGCATCGCTCGTCCCGTAGTGTGCTGAAGCCGCACGACCGGTTGTGAGGACTTCGAGGGCGAGTTCGTGCACGACCGATTCGACGCATCCACCCGAGAGGCTGCCGACGACCTCGCCGTCGGCGGCGACGGCCATCATCGCACCGGCCGGCCGCGGTGCCGACGACCAAGTCTTGGTGACCACGGCAAGAGCGAAGTCCTGCTCAGCCGAGAGCCAGCCCAGGATCGATTCGGCTTCGTTCATGCCCAGACCTCCTGTCCGGCTCGCGCGGTGGGCACTGTGAGTGCACTCGCGGGAGTAGTCACTCTGCCGTGAGCCGTGGCCCGCACGGCGATCGTCCTTGCCACCGTTTGCCACTGGGCGACGGTCGTTGCCGGAAGCACCGCTTCGGCATGTCCGGCGGCGACTGCCAGTCCCCGCGTGCGCGGCTGAAATCCTGGCCGTCCGGCGCGCGGATTCACCCACAGAAAACGGTGGCTGAGCCGGGCCAGGCGCGCACACGCACGCTCCAGCTCCGCGCAGTCCCCGTGCTCCCAGCCGTCGCTGATGACGACGAGGACGCTGCCGCGCACCAGGTCCTTCGTGCGCCCGGTGAGCAGCTCGAACAGGGAATCGCCGAGGCGGGTCCCGCCTCCCGCGTCGAGGACCTCACCCAGCACGGCGGTCGCCCCGTCCCTGCCGGATCGTAGTCCCGAGGCGGTGATTGCACCATCGACTCTGGTCAACCGGGTACCGGCGGTGAAGCAGCGGGCCCCCAGCGCCTCGGCGCCGCGGCCGAGGAAGCGCAGCACGGACTCACGCCACGCAGTCATCGAGGCGGACACATCGGCGACAAGCGTGACAGGACGCCGGCGGTAGAGGTTCCGCCTTCGTGGGATGGACGAGATCTCCTCGGAGCGGATGAGTTGGCGTAGGACGCGACGGGTGTCGACCACGCCTGTGTGCCCGGGCCGGCTCCGGTGCGCGGCGCCGCGGGGAGGTCGGAAGACGAGACCGTCGATGAGAGCGACCGCCTCACCACCGTCCTCGAGCCCGAGGTCGACGTGGCGCAGGTGTTCGGCCCGGCTGGCCTCGGTGATCTCGGACATCTCGGCTCCGCCGGCGCTATCGATGCTGACTTCGGGGCGCGGGATGACAACCTCGATGCCGGGATCTTCTGATCTGCGGGCCTGGGAGAGTCCGAAGGTCGAGTCGAAGACCGCGTCATGGATCGGCAGATGACCACGCTGGGTGCAGGTGAGCGCCCGCGAGGCGGCTCGGATCTGATGCGGATCGAGTGGGTCGAGCATCGCCGCGGCCCTGATGAGCGAGCGCACCGCTTCCGGATCGGCGGGCAGCCCCGCGGCCCGCAGTCCTGCGCCCAATCGGATGAGCATGTCCGTCAGGCTCGTCACTGCCCAGCGCCCCCAGTCACGTTCGATCTCGAATCTGTCACGTTCAGGATTGAACGGGCGGGCGCAATATCGTCGGCATCCTTGAGAACGGCGGAGAGAGTGGCCGCGATCGACGGTTCGTTGAATTCGTCGAGGCCGAGGGCGTACAGAGCGCGGAGCCAGTCGATGGCTTCGGCCGTGCCGGGCGGTTTGAGCAGATCTGCCCCGCGCAGACGATTCGCGGCATCCACGACGGCTTCTCGTATGGACTCCTCCGCGTCCGGGACGTGCAGGGCCAGGATCCGCGATTCCGCCTCCGCGTCAGGCTGGTCGAACCATTGGTAGAGGCAGCGCCGGCGCAGCGCATCGTGGAGATCACGGGTGCGGTTCGAGGTGAGGACGACCAGCGGCGGAGTCTTCGTCGAGATCGTGCCGAGTTCGGGTACCGTGACCGACCAGTCGGCGAGGGCCTCGAGCAGCAGGGCGTCGAATTCGTCACCCGCACGGTCGATCTCATCGATGAGCAGCACGGGCCTCGGATCCGCAGGGCCCAGATTCTGCGAGTCCTCGATGGCGCGCAGGATCGGACGGGCAAGGAGGAACGCCCGGTCGTGGAGTTCATCGTCGAGGCGGAGCGAGTCGATGCGCTCACCTGCCGAAACCGACGCCGCCTCGATCGTCCTGACGTGGAGAATCTGCTTCGCGAAGTCCCAGTCATAGAGGGCCTGGCTCGCCTCGAGTCCGTCGTGGCACTGCAGGCGGATCAGCGGCCCGCCTGAGGCGTGGGCAAGTGCCCGGGCAAGGCTCGTCTTGCCCACGCCTGGGGTGCCCTCGCTCAGCAGCGGTTTGCCGAGACGGTGGGCGAGCACGCAGGTGGTCGCCAGTTCGGGCGTGACAATGTATCCCACCCGCTCCAGCGCTTGTGCCAAAGTACGGGGATCCTCAAATATCGTCATGGCGCCATCGCCTCCTCCCGAGTTGAGTCTACTGATCGTTCGAGGCCACCACGGTGCCCACCGTCCCGCACGGAGACGGGTCTCCGTGCGGGACGGTCGTCGCGTTGCCGCCGTGTGCGACGAGGACTCTCACAACCAGTCGACGGTCGCTGCCGAAGATCCATCAACGGAGAGCTGGGCATAGCCGGGCCCGCGGTCGAAGAAGGGCTCGTTCGCATCGCACTGAGCACGCATCTGCGTCCGCAGCGCTTCCGTTGCCGCCTCATCGACCTGCGCACCGACCACACCTGCGGCTGCAGCGCCGACGGAGGCACTCGGATCGGCGGTGACGACGACCCCGTAGGATTCGCGGGCACCATCGATGCTCACCTTCCCCCAGCTCACGTCGCGCAGCACCTCGTCGCTTGGGCGTTCGAGGGGGTCTCCCCAGCCTCCTCCGCCGGTGGTGCGGATGCGAACCACCTCTCCGGCGCGGATATCTACCGCATCGGCGAGCGCATCGATCTCTCGTTCGTTCGCACCGCCGGGTTCGATGGTCACCTGGAACGACCTACCGGCCTTTCCGCCCTTGACACCCCAGCAGGCGAGGATCGAGCGGTCGGCGATCGACATGAAGTGCCCGTCCTTGAGCATGCGAATGTGCTTCTCGTAACCGAGGCCGCCACGGTACCGTCCTGCGCCTCCCGAGTCGACGGCCAGGCCAAGGCGCTCAACCCTGAATGGGAAGCGGGATTCTGTGAACTCAGTCGGCAGATTGCGGGAATCCGGGACGACGTGGATCGTGTCTTCGCCGTCGGAGTAGTAGCGGCCGCCGGAGCCTCCGCCGAGGACCTCGCGCATGAGGTAGTCCTTGCCGTCGCGGTCCTTCCCGTAAACGCCGGTGTAGCGGATCGTCTCCTGGTCGGCGGGCATGCGTCCGTCCACGGCCTTCGCGACTACCCCGGCGAGGACGCCGAGGAGGCGGAGGATGACGAAGGTTCGGGCATTCGTCGGGCCGGGGAATTCGGGGGTGAGCAGTGTGCCCTTCTCCGGGAAGCGCATCTCGATGAGCGGCACGATCCCCTCGTTGACGTCGAGCTCAGCCATCCGTTCCGGTGTGTCGGCAAGGTTGCGCAGGATCGGGGCGAGCCACTTCTTGAGGAAGTTTCCTCCCACATAATCGCCGCAGTGGTTGATCGGACCGGCAGCCTGCGCGGCGGTTCCCGTGAAGTCGATGATGAGCCTCGGGCCGTCGTCGGGCCCCCCGGTCTCCGTCTTCGTCAGTGTGATGCGCTGGGCGTGGAGCATTGGGTCGGAGACTCCGTCGTGCTCCGCGTAGTCCTCCCAGACGTATTGGCCCTCGGGGATCTTCGACAGGATCTCGCGTCGATAGATCTCGGTAGAGTTCTGCAGGATCGTATCGAAAGCGGTCTCGACGGTTTCGACTCCGTAGCGGGTGAAGAGTTCGGAAAGCCGACGCGCGCCCATGAGGCACGCCGAACATTCGGCGTCGAGGTCGGCCGAGAGCGAGTCGGGCATCCGCGAGTTTCGGGACATGATCCGCAACGCCGACTTGTTCGGCTTGCCCTCGGACCAGAGCTTGATCGGAGGGATCATGAGTCCCTCTTCGAAGACGCTCGTCGCACCAGATGGCATCGATCCCGGGCAGGCGCCGCCGATGTCGTCATGGTGGCCAAAAGCCTGCACAAAGCACACAACTCGGCCTTCGGCGAAAACGGGCACGGTCACGCACATGTCCGGAAGGTGGCCGATTCCGCCTTCGGATTCGTAGACGTCGTTGTGGAAGAAGACATCGCCTTCGCGCATCTCCTCGATGGGGAAGTCGCGGACGATGGGGTGGACCAGCGCGGAGTACGAACGTCCGGTGAGCTTGCGCAGCTGACGATCGTGGATTCCCGCACGGAAGTCGTGGGCGTCGCGAATCATCGGCGAACGAGAGGTTCTCGAGATCGCGGTCTCAACCTCCATCTCCACACTGGCGAGGGTGCCTTCGACGATTTCGACGATGATCGGATCCACGCTCGATCCGGCCACGGTAAGGCGGTTGCCATGCTCATAAGCAGTGGGGAGGCCCGCTGGGTTGATCGGCGAGGCGGCGATGTAGTCCTTGAGTTCCTGACCGATCAGGGGTTGGGCGCGAAGCATCGATCCTGAATCGACGACTGGTGCTCCTGCACTCGTTTCAGCTGTGGTGGTCATTTGCTGTCCTCCTGACCAGTGGTGCGGGTGATGATGATGTTTGCGGCACCGTCGATGCGAGCGGTGAACCCGGGATGGAGCGGCGCGGTGGAGCCGAACTCCTCAATGATCGCCGGACCGACGATCTCGTCACCGTTGAGCAGGTTCTCTCGCCAGTAGACCGGGGTGTCGACGAAGCCGTCGGCGGCATCGAAGCACACGGGCCGGTTGCTGGTTTTGGCTCTCTCGTCAAGGAGAGGCGCGCCCGCTGCGGATTCGATATGACGGGTCTCCGGACGGGTGATCGGTCCGATTCCGGACACGCGGAGGTTGACCCATTCGACGAACTGGTCGTCCTTATCGGCGAAGTCGTAACCGTAGAGCTGACGATGCTCGGCGTGGAACGCCCTCGTCACTTCGTCGGCCCAATCTCTCGTGATCGGCCCCGAGGGAGCGGGAACGCGGACTTCGAAGGCCTGGCCGAAGTAACGCAGGTCCACCGAGCGGTCGAACTGGTGGGCGGACGCAGGGAAGCCTTCGCCGTCCAGTGCTGTTGCGGCACGATCGGTCAATCCCGCGATGAGGTCGGCAATCTCCGCGATGTCGAGGCGATCGTCACGGCTGACATTCGTCTGGACATAGTCATTCTTCACATCGACCGTGAGGAGGCCGAAGGCAGAGACGTTGCCGGGGTTGTCAGGCACGACGACACCAGCGAGGTCGAGGACGTCGACGAGGGTGCAGGCGAGCAGCGAGCCCGACCCGCCGAAGGTCGTGAGCATGAAGTCTCGGACGTCGAGTCCGCGCTGGACGGAGATCTGGCGCAGGGCGTTTGCCTGGTTCCAGGCGGAGATCTCAAGGATCCCGGTCGCCGCCTTTTCTGCAGAGAGTCCGAGGCGCTTCGCGATCTCGTCGATGCCGGACTTCGCCGCATCGACGTCGAGTGGTATCTCCCCGCCGAGGAGGTGGGGAGGGATCCGTCCCAGAAACACGTGAGCGTCTGTGATCGTCGGTTGGGTGCCGCCGTTGCCGTAGCAGATGGGCCCCGGGTCTGCGCCCGCGGACTGGGGTCCGACCTTGAGCTGACCTTCAGGGGTCGTCCACGCGATAGAGCCGCCGCCGGCACCGACGGTGACAACGTCGATCATCGGGATCTTCGAGGGATACACCCCGACGGTGCCTTCGGTGGTCAGTGCCGGTTCGCCGTTGATGACCACGGTGACGTCCGTCGAGGTGCCTCCACCGTCACAGGTGAGTACCTTGTCGAATCCGGCTTCCTGAGCGATGAGGCCGGCTCCCAATGCACCGGCGGCGGGGCCGGAGAGCACGGTGGTGATCGGCTGGTGGACAACCTCTTCAGCAGAGAGGACTCCGCCGTTGGACTTCATGATGTAGAACGGCAGTGCGGAGCCCTCTGCAACTCCGGTATAGGCGTCAAGGCGCTCGTGGATGTTGCGCACATAGTTCGAGACCTTCGGCTTGACAGCGGCGTCGACGAGCGTGGTCATCGACCGCTCGTACTCGCGATATTCCCGCAGCACCTCCGAGCTCAGAGACACCGTCGCCTCAGGGTGGATCTCAGTGAGGATCTCGCGCATCTTCTGCTCATGAACGGGATTGGCATAGGAATGAAGAAGGTTCACGCCGAGGGTCATGACACCCTGGTCTTTGAACCACTGGGCAACCTCGCGCGCCTGCGTTTCGTCGAAGGGGCGAACTTCGCCGCCTTCGAAGTCGAGGCGGCCCGAGACAGTCTTGACGAGATCGGCAGGGACGATGCGTTCGGGCTTGACCCAGAAATAGGAGTTTCCGTAACCGTCGGGCACGGCCTGACGGGCGATCTCGAGGACGAATTCGTATCCCTCGGTGGTGATGAAGCCGAGGCGATCGAGTTTGCCCTCGAGCAGCTGGTTCGTCGCGACGGTCGTGCCGTGGCTGACGGCACTGATGTGCTCTGCAGAGACGGAGTCCCCGAGCATGTCGAGGACCTTGTCGATGCCGTTGATGAAGCCGTCAGCAGGGTTGGACGGCGTCGAGGGCGTTTTCGTCGTCGTCAGTGTGCCGGTGGATTCGTCGAATGCGACGATATCCGTGAATGTTCCGCCGGTATCGATGCCGATGCGGATCCGTGGAGCGTGGGGCGACATCTTTGTCCTTCCAGGTCGCGTGGGATTTGTCACCATCTTTCCCGGTGACCACGCTCACTGAACCGGCAAGAGCTGACAAACACAGCGGGGTTTGTTGGCGGAAGTTCACAACCCGCTGTGCCGCTAAGCGCGGTTACCTGAAAGGTCCTCGCCGAGGTTGCCCGCATAGATATCGGAAAGCTCATCGGCGAGCACCTCCTCGACGTTGTAGGCCGCCCGACCGAGGATCGCCGGGATCCCAGCCGAACCGCAGGGCAGTCCATAGCGGTCGTAGTAGTCGAACATCGCCGTGAGCCACTCGCGTTCGCGGGCGTCGAGGCCGGCGTCGGCTCCTCGTGTCTCCTGGGCTGCTGCCCAGACGTTCGGGGTTGTCACGTCGAGCGCCACCTCGGCGCCGAGGACCCGCTCTGCGGCCTGTGCCATCTCACGGATGCTCACGAGGTGGGGTCCGCCGAGTTCGAGACTCGCGCCGAGGTGGTCCTCTGTTGTCAGCAACCGAGCGGCCGCTTCGCCGACATCGGCCAGGCCGATGAGTCCGAACGGGGTGTCCGGATCATAGGCGACACTGATCACGGGTTCGCTCCCACGCAGTCCAGGCAGGAAATTGTCGACATAGGCGCAAGGCTGGACGATCGTGAAGGGCAGCTTGCTCCTGCGCACTCGGTCCTCGGATTCAGCCTTCGCGAGGTGGTGCGGCATCGAGGGAGCATACGGCGCAGCAACCGAGTGATAGACGATCCGTTCGACACCGGCGATCCGACAGGCGTCGAGGAGCATCTCGATGAAGCCGAGTTCGTCGCTGTGCAGGTTGGGGGCCATGAGGTAGGCGGCATGGCATCCCTGCAGGGCGGCGATGGGGTCGGCCAGCTCAGTCCTCCCTAGAGGAAAGGGTTCATCGCCTGCGGCTCTCACGGCTGCGGCGATCGCGCGGCCGGTCTTGCCAGTACCGGAGACAATGGCGATTCTGCGCGTCTGTGTCGTTACGTTCACAATTCGATTCCGTTCAAGAGTGGAGTCCGTCCAGATGCAGTCCTCGGCAGGCCGCCGCTTCGGGGGTATCGACGTCGAAGTGGCCGTCGAGCTCGGGTGGCAGCAGGTCCGCGCATTTGATGACGTTGACCTGATGGCGTCCCAGCATGGCGCGCAAGCCTTCGTCCCCGGATGCGGAGTGGATCGCCTCGGCGAAGTGCTCGCGTCCGATTGCGACTGGGTGGCCAGGTCTCGAATTCCAGTGGGCACGGGCGAGGGTGTCGGGGGTTATCGAATCAAGCAGACGCCCATAGGCCTCCGCCGGGATATCGGGCAGGTCGAGCAGGGAGACGACGGCTCCCGAGGCTGTGCACGGCACGGCCCGCAGACCGGCACTCAAGGAAGTGCTCAGCCCATCGGTGTGGTTCCGGTTCTCAACGACCCTCACCCCCGCTGGCAGCAATCGGGAGGCTTCCGCGACGGCGGGGCCGAGCACGACGATGATGTTCGCGCTGAGACCGCGGGATTCGGCTGCCACTGACATGCGCTCGACCTGGCGGGTGAGCAGCGCGGTGCCGTCCGCGTAGCGCAGCAGAGCCTTCGGGCCGCCCATACGCGTGCCCTCGCCGGCAGCCAGCAGAATCAGACCAGGCGCCCCGCTCGACTCGTTCATGTGATCAGGCTCTCATCACTTGGCCCGATGTGCCATTTTGATCGCCGTAGAATCAGCAATCCAGTCTCACCCCACCCGTCCTACGGCGTCCGCCGACGCAGAGTCAGCGAACCGACGATGATGGCACCGGTGACCCAGCAGCCGATGAAGAGGATGCGCAGCCAGATGTACGCGGCATCCTCGTTGCCCGTCGACACCGCCGTCAGCGCATCGATCGCATGGGAGAGCGGCATCCAGTCACCGATCGCCTCGAGCACACCTGGCAGCTGATCGCGAGGCAGGAAGATTCCGCCGAGCAGAATCTGTGGGAAGACGAAGACCGGCATGAATTGCACAACCTGGAACTCGGTGCGAGCAAAGGCACTGGCGAGCAGTCCCAAAGCCGTACCGAGGAGGGCATCAGCGATGGCGACGGCGAAGAGCAGGAGCAGCGACTCTTCGATTTCGAGTCCGCACACCCACGTGGCATAACCCACCGCGATAGCCGTCTGGATGACGGCGAGCAATCCGAACGCCAGCGTGTAGCCGAGGATGACATCGCCACGACCCATCGGCATCGACAGCAGTCTCTCCAGCGTTCCGCTGCGACGTTCGCGCAGAGTGGCGATGCTCGCGACGAGGAACATGACGATGAAGGGGAAGAGCGCAAGCATCGCGGGTCCGATTCGATCGAAGACCTGAGTCTCGTCGAAGATCCATGCCACAAGCCCGATGAGGAGGCTGGGCACGACAAGCAGCAGTGCAATCGTGCGCGGGTCATTGCGGATCTGCAGGAGGACGCGGCCCGCCGTGGCCAGCGTTCGCATCGGACTCACTGCGCACGCCTCGTACGCCCCTTGCCGGGCATCGCCCCCGAGCCGGAGGTCAGAATCGTCCGCGCTCCGGCCCTCGCCTTCCGCCCGGCTCTCTTTCCAGTCCGCTTCCGTGGGAACGACGACCCGGTGGAATCGGACGTGATGATGGAGAGGAAGGCCTCCTCCGCGGTCGCCGCCCCTGTGGTCTCCAGCAGTTCGCTCGGTGTCGTGTCCGCGATCACCTGCCCCTCACGCATGAGAAGCAGCCGATCACACCGCGTGGCCTCGTCCATGACGTGGCTCGAGACCAGCAACGTCGTTCCCTCGTCGGCGAGGCTGCGGAAGATGTTCCAGAGATCAGACCTCAGCACGGGATCGAGGCCGACCGTCGGCTCGTCGAGGACGAGCACATCGGGAGACCCGAGCATCGCGGCCGCCAACGACACTCGATTCGCCTGACCACCCGACAGCGTTCTGGCCAGTTGATCGGCCTGCCCGCCGAGGTCGGTGCGGTCGATGACCCGATCGACATCGGACTTCGGTGCCCCCTGGCCGCGTGCGAAGTAGCGCAGGTTCTGCCGTACCGAGAGATCTTCGTAGATGCTTGCCAGCTGCGTCATATAGCCGACCCGGTGCCGCAGAGATGCCGTTCCCGCAGGCTGCCCCAGCACGCTGACCGTGCCGCCTTTGACCGCCTGGACGCCGACGATCGCCCGCATGAGCGTCGTCTTCCCGCTGCCGCTGGGACCCAGCAGGCCAACGATCGCGCTGCGCGGGACATCAAGGTCGAGCCCGTCGATCACGATGCTGGAACCTCGGCGGATCCGCAGACTTCGCGTCTGGATCGCAATGTTTGTCATACTGCGAATCAGACCCCCGATGATCGGACACGTCAAGTGACTTAGCCTGCCAAAGGTCTGCACATCGGTCCGCAGTCCCGGGCAAAGGTTCACGAAACGGGCCTCTGATTGGTCAGAACCACCTCGGCGAGGGTCATAACGTGGAGATAGCAAACGTCGTATCGAAAGGTTCTCACGGTTCCCATGTACAGGCAGTCGTCGAAATTGGCCAACGTCCTCTATGACATTCGGGGACCAGTCCTCGAAGAGGCCGAGGCGATGGAGGCCAAGGGCCACACCATTCTCAAGCTCAACATCGGCAACCCTGCACCCTTCGGATTCGAAGCCCCTGAGGCGATCGTGCACGACATGGTCAAGCAGCTTCCGCTCGCTCAGGGCTATTCCGATTCACGCGGAATCCTCTCCGGACGCCGGGCCGTGGTCCAGTATTACGAGACTCACGGCATCCACAATCTCGATACCTCCGAGGTGTTCCTGGGCAATGGAGTCAGCGAACTCATCACCCTGTCCCTGCAGGCACTGTGCAACCCCGGCGACGAAATCCTCGTCCCCAGCCCGGACTACCCCCTGTGGACGGCATCGGTCGCCCTCTCCGGCGGCACACCCAAGCACTACCTGTGCGACGAGGCCACCGCCTGGCAACCTGACCTCGAAGATCTCGAATCGAAGATCACCGAGAGCACCCGCGGCATCGTCGTCATCAACCCGAACAATCCCACCGGTGCGGTCTACTCACGCGAAACCCTAAAGAAGATCGTCGACATCGCACGTCGCCACAACCTCATCATCTTCGCCGATGAGATCTACGAGAAGATCACCTACGACGATGTCGAGATGGTCAATATGGCTACTCTCACCGGCGACGATGTGCTGTGCCTGACCTATTCGGGCCTGTCGAAGGCCTACCGGATCGCCGGCTACCGCGCCGGCTGGCTGGCCATCACCGGACCACTGTCTGAAGCGAAGAGCTACCTTGAGGGGATCAAGCTCCTAGCCAATATGCGCATGTGCGCGAACGTTCCGGCCCAGCACGCGATCCAGGCGGCACTGGGTGGAAAGCAGTCGATCGAAGACCTTGTTTTGCCCCAGGGCCGACTCGGTGTGCAGATGAATCTCGCCCACGAGGGGTTGAACTCCATCGAGGGCGTGTCCGCGCATCGGGCCAGCGGTGCTCTCTACATGTTCGCGAAGCTCGACGTCGAGAAGTTCGACATCGTCGATGACGAACAGTTCGCACTCGACCTGCTGCGTGAACAGAAGATCCTCGTCTCCCATGGCACCGCCTTCAACTGGTCGAGTCCCGATCATTTCCGGCTCGTCACTCTGCCCTCGGTTGAGGTCCTGGACGAGTCGATCAACCGCCTCGGCGAGTTCCTCTCCGGATACAAGCAACAGGCGAGCAGCACCTGCGAACTTCCGACCGTCAAGGAGATGTCACCCGCTGCGGGGTGAGTCGTCAGGGCTGAGATAATGACCCCATGACGGAGCGCACAGCGGGGCCAGAGAAAGTAGCGGCGGAGTCCGTCGTACAGGCAGTCAGTCTGATCGCGCGGGGCAATCCCGTCGATCGCGGCTCGCTAGAAGCACAGCTCGGGCGGCAGTCGGCCCTCGTCGACTCGCTTCTCGATCTGTCCACCACCATGCTCCGCTGGAGACAGAAGGACCAGGAACGCGCAGCTCTGCTCGAAAGCGCCTCGGAACTAATCCAAGTCAGGGACACGAAGCGTCTTCTGCAGAAGCTTGTCGACAGGGCCAAGTCTCTGATCGGTTGCGACATCGCCTACCTCTCGGAGTACAACCCCGATACCGACGAGCTCAACGTTCGAGCCAGCCGGGGCGCTATTTCGCTCCAGCTCCCAGCACTCCGAGTACCACCTGGAGTCGGGCTCGCAGGCCGTGTAGTCCGCGACCGAGCTGCCCACTGGACATCGGACTACGACCTGACTCAGCTACCGCACGAGCGGCGCGTCGACTCCGCTGTCAAGGCCGAAGGCATGGATTCGCTTCTCGGTGTGCCCATGGTCGTCGACGGCGAAGTGCTCGGTGCCCTGTTTGCGGCGAACCGCTATCCTCACGACTTCGGAGCGGATGAGATCACTCTGCTCTCTGCGTTGGCAGACCACGCCTCAGTAATCCTCAAGACCGCACGGCTGATGGGCGAACTCGCCGATGCGGCGGCCCTCTCAGCAGCCTCAGAGGACCTGGCAGCAGCGAAGGCGAAGACCTTGCAACGCCTCGTTGAGGTGGAAGAGCAGCTCACCCAGCTGGTGCTGCAGGGCCATGGCACAACATCGGTTACGAACGTCATCTCCGAAACTCTCCACGCAGAGGCCCTTACCGTGAACAGTTGGCGCCTCGACTCCCCCGAGTTCCCAACAGACGACGATTTCCTCGGCCAGAGCGGCGTGAGCCGAGAAGATATTCTTGCGGCTCTGGCCACCAGCCGTCACACCGGGCGAAGTGCCCAGATCTCTGACGATGAGCGACTCATCGCCGCCTCGGTGGCATCGAATAAGCGTCAGCACAGCGGACTGTTTGTGCGCTTCCACAGCGCTCCGAAGGACGGTGACCACAGCATCGTCGCTCAGGCGGCGCAGTCCCTGGCCCTGATCCAGATGAACGAGCAGTCACGTGCTGACGCCGAGAACCGTGTGCGCGGCGAGCTAGCCGTCGATTTGATCGCCGACACCAGAAATCTCGACGAGCTGCGAGCGCGAGCGCGCTCCAGCAACTTCACCCTACTCGGCCCCTGGCAGCTGATGGTGGTCCAAGCCGGCCCCAATGACTTCGACCGTATCGGCTCGCTTCTGGCTCGGATCGAGCCGCGGATTCTCATGACCCAGCGCTCGCCAGGGCTGACTGTGCTGCTGCCCCGTTCTGCTCATCGAACCCGGACGCAGTTGAAGGAGCTGCTCACAGCCTCAGAGCTCCTGCGGGACTGTCTCGTCGTCGTCTCCAACACCGATTTCCAGCGCGCACAGCTGCGCACCGCAGAGGACGAGTTGTGGTCGTGCGTGCGGGTGCTCAATTCGCTGTCGATCTCCAGCGGCGTATGTTCCGCTGAGGACTTCGCTCCCTACACTGCAATGTTCGGCACAGCTCCAGAACACGTCGGACAGTTCATGGAGCGTATGCTCGGCCCTCTCCGACAGTGGGACCAGAGGCAATCTGCCGATCTGGTCACCACGTTGCGCACATACTTCGAACACAGCAATAGCATGAGCCGCACCGCCTCGGCTCTCTCGATCCACATCAATACCCTCAAACTACGTCTGGAACGCATCGATACGGTACTCGACAACGACTGGCGAGCACCCGAATACGCGTTCCGTCTCCACGTCGCGCTCCGGCTGGACCAGCTCCAGCGCAACGTCTGAACGCAGCCGAGCAGACAACTCACCTACCCTGGCTGAAACCGCTATAGGCTGGAGTTATTACTGGCTAAAACAGCCATAGGCGATCGATCCATGAAGTGCTTGACTGAACTCTGCGCGGATTTTCTCCGCGCCGCAGTTTTGACGGGCCCAGCTCCGCCGCGTTCGGCAGCCAGCCCGGCAGACACAGAATCGAAGAAGACTCGACAGGAGACACATAATGGCAGAGAACAGTCGTATCGCCGGCTTCCGCAACATGTCGGTCAATGACCGTCGCACGGCAGTGGCCGAGGTAACCGGGCTCGACACCGAGGTGTTCGCCCAGATCGATGCGACTGCGTTTGGCCCCGCGCAGGCTGCAAACCTGAGCGAGAACGTCTTCGGCGTCTTCTCACTGCCCTTGGGAACTGCCACCAACTTTACGATCAACGGCACCGATGTCCTCGTGCCCATGGCCACCGAAGAAGCGTCTGTCATCGCCGCTGCCAGCAACGCTGCCCGGATGGCACGTCCACAGGGCGGGTTCTTCACCAGCTCGACTCAGCCCATCATGCAGGCACAGATTCAGCTCATCAATGTGGCCGACCCGCATGCCGCTCGGTCCCGCATCTTTGAACGCCAGGCCGAAATCATTGACCTGGCCAATGCCCAGGATCCGAAGCTCGTCGAGGTCGGCGGAGGAGTCAAGGACCTCGACGTTCGTCTCGTTCAGGCGAAATCGGCAACGTATGTAGTCGTCCATCTTCATGTCGATGTCCGTGATGCCATGGGTGCGAACGCAGTGAACACAATGGCCGAAGCCGTCTCGAGCAGCCTCGCGGCAATCGCCGAGGGCGACGCACTCCTGCGCATCCTGACGAACAAGGCGGATCTGCGCATCAGTCGTGCGCGTGCCGTCTTCGATAAGGAGCTCCTCGGCGGCACAGAGGTCGTGGACAACATCCTCCACGCCTATGATCTGGCGGCTGCCGATCCGTACCGTGCCGCTACCCACAACAAGGGCATCATGAACGGCATCTCTGCCGTCGTTTTGGCCACCGGAAATGACACTCGCGCAGTGGAGGCCGGAGCCCATTCGCACGCACTCGTCGACGGCCGATACTCCTCACTGTCCACGTTCGAGAAGGATGCTGAGGGCAACCTCGTCGGCAACCTCGAGATGCCGATGCCTGTCGGACTCGTCGGCGGAGCCACCAAGGTTCACCCCGCAGCCCGCACCGCACTCCAGATAGCCGAGGTGAGCACGGCGAAAGATCTGGCTGAGATCATCGTCGCAGCCGGTCTGGCGCAGAATCTTGCAGCTCTGCGGGTTCTCGCAACCGAAGGAGTCCAGCGCGGCCATATGTCGCTGCATGCGAAGAATCTTGCCGTTTCCGCAGGCGCCACTGCTGAGGAAGCCAAGACCATTGTGGAGAGGCTCGTCGAAGAGAAAGCCTTCCGCTTCGATCGGGTGCAAGCCATCCTCGCCGAGCTTCGCTCAGGTGCACAGAAATGATAGAATCACTCCCACAGGTCTTCACCCGCGAAACCCTTCCGTCCCAGGTCAAGGTCTACGAGGTCAGTGCTCGTGACGGACTCCAAGCTGAATCGGTCACCCTGCCCGCCGAGGTTCGGGTTGAGCTCATCTCCCGACTGGCCAGTTCTGGCCTGAGGACTATCGAGGCCGGCAGCTTCGTGTCGCCCAAGGCTGTACCGCAGATGGCGGACACCCAAGACGTTCTCGATGCGCTCAACCTCGACTCTGCCGTCTCCTATCCAGTCCTCACCCCCAACCGACGCGGGCTCGACGATGCTCAGGCTGCGGGGGCCAAGGACATTGCTGTCTTCGTCAGTGTCACGGAATCATTCTCTCGAGCCAACCTCGGCGACAGCCTCGAGGTGACCACGGCACGCAACCTTGATGTGGCTACCGCGGCCACCTCGGCGGGGATGCAGGTCCGCGGGTATCTGTCCATGGTCTTCGGCGACCCCTGGGAAGGCCCGGTGGATCCACAGCGTGTGGTCACTGCGTCTGCGCGGCTGCTTGATGCGGGCTGCTCGTCGATCTCGTTAGGCGACACGATCGGCACCGCCACACCCGGTCACGTCGCCGCCGTTCTGCAGGCACTGATCGAAAGCGGCATCCCAGCTGAGTCGATCGCACTGCACACCCATAACACCTACGGTCAAGCGCTGGCGAACGTCTACGCTGCTCTCCAGTTGGGCGTGAGCGAGTTCGACGCCTCTGCCGGTGGAGTTGGAGGCTGCCCGTTCGCAGGCTCAGCGACCGGAAATCTGGCAACTGAGGACCTCGTGTGGATGCTCGACGGTCTGGGAATTTCGACCGGAGTCGACATCCGCGCAGTCGCGGAGACGAGCCAATGGCTGAGCAGGCAGCTCGGGAAACCACTGGCGTCGGCCACCTCGGCGGCCATCGTCACTCAGTAGCACCACAGTTCCGCGACCGGTCCGGGGCAGAATCAGCCCCGCCCGTGTTCCACCTCCAGAAGCACGACTCAACAACAGAAGGTAGGCGAAGATGCCACAGCTGCTCGAAGTCTGGAATGACACCGTCGACTCAAAACACCTGGTCGGCAGCATTGCCATAGGAATCGGGGTGGCGGTACCGGCCTTCCTCCTTTCCGACCACCTCTTCACGAGCACCGGTGATGCAGAACTGGGACACTCCTATGCTCTTCTGATCGGGATCGTCGGCTGCATCGTCGGTGCCGTGATCGCCGGAAGCCTGTTCAAACCCAAACGGGTGATCACCCAGGCAGAGGCCGACACCCGCAACCGCCAAGAAGTCATCGACGAAGTCGTCGAAGAGTACGGCGACCTGGGTGACCCTCGCGATCTCAAACCGGCGGTGCAGGAGGAGATCCGAGCCCTCGGGCTCTTCGATGCCCTGGTCGAGAATCATGAGAACCGAGCGAAGGGAACACAGCTGTGAGCGCGGATCTCATCGAACCGATCCTGTGGGCAATCGGCATGGCTCTGCTGGCCGCAGTCCTCTTCACCGGCATCGGCCTCATTTCCGGCACCGATGAGACCGCAATCGTCGCCCCTTTGGCGCTGCTCATCATTCTCATCGGCGTCCCTCCAGCCGGTGTCATCGCCTTCTTCCTCGCCGCCATCATCTCCAAACACATCTCACACGCAGTACCCACAACTCTTTTGGGGATACCCGGTGACACCACGGCCGTGCCAATGCTGCGGGAGGCACAGCTCCTGCGTTCTCTCGGGGTTCCTCACATTGCCTTGCAGAAGGCCATCTCCGGTGGCGTCATCTCGGTGATCATCGCAATCCCCCTGTCTATCCTCTTCGCCCTCATCCTTACCCCTTTCGCCGAGGCGATCGGTGCGGCAGCACCATGGATCTTCATCGCGGCGGCAATCCTCGTTGCCTACACCTCGAAGGGAAAGCTGGCCGCAGTCGTCGCGCTGATCCCCTTCGTACTCATCATCGTCGGGCTGCAGGCGTTCATCCTGGAGCAGAAGGACGCGACGTTCACAACCTCCTTCTTCCTGGGAATCGCGACTGGCCCGCTCATCTACGATCTATTCTCTGCCCTGTCCCCTGCAGGCCGTCGATCGATGACACAGACTGGCAAGCGGGAGTTCGACCTCGCTCCCGATGTTCGACCTGCGGGTGGCACGAAGCTGCCGAATCCCTTCAAGGTCCTGGATCGGCAGCAGTTGGCATACACCAGTGGTTCGGCAGTCATCACCAGCGCAACCTTCGTCTTCTCACCCGTCGCCATGGCGGTGCTCATGGGTGAGATCGCCGGCAGCCGGATCAAGAACGGCTTCCATCGGCTGACGACGGTGGTGTCCGTGAGGAACGGAACGACCGAGTCGACCTACATCGCCGAGACCCTGATCCCGTTGATCGCCATCGGGCTTCCGCTCTCTCCCATGGCCGCAGGCCCGGCAGCGCCCCTATTCAATGCCCCGCCCGTCTACACGCTCGACGCGGAGACCGGTGAGACGAATAACCTGCACGATCTGCTGTCCACCGGCGAATTCGCTCTCTTCGCGATCATTGCCGCAGTCATCGCTATCTTGGTCGCCTACCCGTTCGTGATGAGAAATGCCCACCGGGCGGCAACCTGGGTAATGAAGTCGGTTTCCCACGAAGCGATCATCGCTGGCTTCGCCGCGCTCATCTGCGTCATCTGCCTCTATGAAGGTGGGTTGCTCGCACTCGGAGTCACCATCACAGTAGGCCTCGTCGGCGGCCTGTTCAACCGCATGATCGGCATGCATGCAGGCGTGCAGTTCATGGGCTACTACGTCGCCGTTCTCACGGTTCCGGCGGTCCTGGCACTGTAGAGCCAGTGAACCAGATTCGAAGCACCGGGGCGCATTCACCTCGGTGCTTCGTGCTGTCTCGATGACGGACATCGCATGTCTCCAAAGGTCAGGAATCGTCATAGAAATTCATAGTCTAGTAATTGACTCGACTTAGTAGGTATTGTTGGCGCCGAACGAATTGCTCAACAATTTTCGGCATGCTGAAAGGTCACCACCATGCGCCAACTCATCGTCCTCGGGCTCGTCGGACTCCTCGCCCAACTCATCGACGGCTCTCTCGGCATGGCGTATGGGGTGACGTCGACGACCCTGCTGCTCGCGGCCGGGATCGCCCCGGCGACCGCCTCGGCGGCGGTGCACTTCTCTGAGATCGGCACCTCGCTGGTCTCCGGAATCTCACACCACAAGTTCGGCAATGTCGATTGGAAGACGGTCTCGATCCTCGCCGTTCCCGGCTTCGTCGGTGCCTTCGCCGGCGCCACCTTCCTCACCAGCCTCAGCGGAGACGCGGCCACGCCCTGGATATCGGGCATCTTGCTGGCACTGGGCATCTATGTGATCTGGAGATTCCTCTCCCTCGGCGGGCGCCGCCCCACCTTCAAAGGCCGCCCCGGAGTGAAACTCCTCGTGCCCATGGGACTCGTCGGCGGCGCTCTGGACTCCATCGGCGGAGGCGGCTGGGGGCCGGTCGGAACCACCACTCTCCTGTCCTCGGGCCGGCTGGAACCGCGCAAGGTTGTCGGCTCGATCGACACCAGCGAATTCGTCGTCGCAGTCGGCGGATCGCTCGGCTTCCTCTTCGCCTTGGGCTCCTCAGGCATCGAATGGTCCATCGCTGCGGCACTTCTGGTCGGCGGAGTCATCGCGGCGCCTGTCGCCGCCTGGCTGGTGAAGATCCTGCCCGCCCGGGTCCTTGCGATCGCGGCTGGGGGCATCATCATCCTCACGAACTCCCGCACGATCGCCTTGGCGCTCGGTGCCTCAACGGCGACTCTGTCGACCGTCCTCGTGGTGCTCGCGATCGTCTGGGCCGGACTCATCGCTCACGTCGTCCGGCTCGAACGCAGCTCTCGCCGGGCAGAGGCCGCCCAAACGGTCGAGCCGGAGTCCGTCACCAGCGGCTGAAGCCCGCAACTCGCACGCTGTTACGATGACGGCATGCGGGTCACCACGAAGTCCGACTATGCCCTGCGGGCCCTGATCGAAATCGCCAATGTCAGCGACGGCGGCCCCATCAGCGCCGACGAACTCGGAAAACGACAGGACATCCCCAAGGGATTCCTTCAGTCGATCCTCGCCGACCTGCGCAGAGTCGAAATCGTGGCCTCGGTACGCGGCAAGTCAGGCGGCTGGAAGCTGGTCAAACCCGCTGCAGAAACGACCATCGCCGATGTCATCCGTGCCGTCGACGGTCCCTTGGTCTCGATCTACGGTCAGCGCCCCGAGGCCGTGGAATACGACGATGCCGCCGCTTCACTCCAGCAGGTATGGATCGCGGCCCGCTTTGCTCTGCGCGACGTCCTTGAGCAGGTGAGCATCGAGGCTCTGGCCTCGAAATCGCTCCCCGCCGAGGTGACGGAGAAGGTCGCGATCGAAGACGCCTGGCATCCGCACTGACAGTTCAACTGCCGAGGTGAACTCTCGTCACCGCCACTGTGCGGTCACGGTTCCCACATCGGCGACCACCTCGGCGATGGCGGCATTATGGGCGGCGACGATCGGATCGTGGCGAGAAATCTTCTGACTCGATTGCGCCGCCCGTGCGCGAGACACGAGGAGCACATCGCGGCGACAAGCGTCCATGGGCATCGGGATGATCTCAACCGTCGGGCCCTCCGGCACCGAGGAATCGGGGATCACAGCGACTGCCAGCCCCGCGGCGATCATCCGGATGATCGCCGCATAGTCATCCATCCTCATCCCCACCCGCGGCTCGAAGCCGGCGGCCACACAGAACGATCTGACCACCTCGTCGATGGCGTCACCGGGATCGATGCTGAACGCCCAGGTCTGGGACACCAAAGCAGTGAGGTCGGGCATCCCGTGCGCATCGAAGGAGATCGGGCCCACGGACTTCGGCACACAGAGGAAGAGCTGCTCCGAATACAAGTGCTTGGCCGTCAGGGTCGACGGTATCCACGTCTTGTCGATGTCGGTCGAGACGAGCAGCGCCAGATCGAGGTCACCAGACTCCAATCTGGCCACGAGCTTCGCATGCTCATCCATCGTCACGTCGAGTGCCGCGGTCGTCATCGCCGCGCTCGTCTCCTCTTGGGACTGCCACCGCACCCGCTTCTGCAGCTGATTGTGAAGCTTCGGGATCACTCGGGCACCGACCGTGGGCACAGCCCCGATCCGCACCAGAACTGCCTGATCCTCGCGCCAGAGAGCCACCTCGGCGCCGAGGCGGTCGCAGAGCCCCAGGATCTCGATCGCGCGGGAGACGACGAGGTTGCCAACAACCGTCGGCTGCGAACCTCGTGAGCTCTTCTCGATCAGCGTCGACCCCAGAGTCCTCTCCAGATTGCGCAGGTGGTGGTTGACCGTGGGCTGGCTCCACCCGAGCGTGGTCGCTGCCGCTGCCACCGAACCGGCCTCCGCGATCGCACGCAGGGCCGAGAGACCACGAGTATCCAGAGTTTCCATCATCCTCCGAGCGACAGCTCAATAGTGTGTATTCATCAGTTTAGGGAACTTGGTATTCTCCGGCAAGGTTTCATTCCTTAATCTGGATTCATGACCGTGCACCAGGATTCCCATTTGGCCCCCACCTCAGATCAGTCGGCATTCCCGGGGAACGCGAGAACCCACGCGCCCTATGCCGATGCACTGCAGGCGGCGGCAGAACGTGACTCGCTGTTCCTGTCCACCCCCGGACACGGCGGAACCACGACGGGAATCTCGGCAGGTCAGGCCGAGTTCTTCGGCGAGCACATCCTCTCCCTGGACATCCCCCCGCTCTTCGACGGCATCGACCTCGGCGTCGACACCCCGAAGGACGAAGCACTGCAATTGGCCGCCGAGGCCTGGGGCGCTAGGCGCACCTGGTTCCTCACCAACGGCTCCTCGCAGGGCAACCGCATGACCGCGCTGGCGATCGGCACCCTGGGCACGGGCGTCGTCACCCAGCGCAGCGCCCATTCGAGCTTCATCGACGGCATCGTAATGGCGGGCCTCAACCCCGGCTTCGTCTCCCCCAACGTCGATGAGGTCAATGGAATCGCACACGGAGTCACCCCGGACTCGCTGCGCCATGCCATCGCGTCCCACCCCGAAAAAGTCACTGCCGTCTACCTTGTGACTCCCAGCTACTTCGGTGCCGTCGCCGATGTCAGGGCCCTGGCCGAGGTCGCCCACGACGCCGGCGCGGCCCTCATCATCGACGCCGCATGGGGTGCTCACTTCGGTTTCCACCCCGATCTGCCGGAATCCCCGGTCACGCTGGGTGCCGACATCGTCATCATGAGCACCCACAAGCTTGCCGGCTCATTCACCCAGTCGGCCCTGCTCCACCTCGGCGATACCGAATTCGCGAATCGCCTCGAACCCGCCCTGGCCCGCGCTTTCATGATGACGGCTTCCACCAGCGAGAACGCCCACCTCTTGGCCTCGATCGATATCGCCCGCCGGGACCTGGTGAACTCACACGACGCGATCTCCGACTCGCTGGAGAACATCCGCCAGATCCGTGCCCGCATCGAGGGCTCAGAGCACTATCATCTGCTCTCCGGGGACTTCATGAACCATGCCGATGTCGTCGATATCGATCCCTTCCGCCTGCCCATCGACATCACCTCGACGGGACTCGACGGACATGCCGTGCGCAAACGCCTGACCGAGGACTTTGACATCTTCGCCGAAATGGCAACGTCGACGACGATCGTCGCGCTCATCGGCGTCGGCAAGTCACCTGACCTCAGCCGACTCTTCGACGCCCTCGATCAGATGCGCCTGGAGAACAACAGTTCCGAGACTGCCGAGGCCACGACGAAGCTGGCAGGGATTCCGGCACTGCCGAAGGCCGGCAAGCTGATCACCTTGCCCCGCGATGCCTACTTCGCGGATTCCGAACTCGTTTCCGCCGCCGAGGCTGTCGGTCGAACCAGCGTCAGCTCCCTGGCCGCCTATCCGCCCGGAATCCCCAATGTCCTCCCCGGCGAGGAGATCACCGCAGAGACGGTCGAGTTCCTGCAGGCCGTTGCGGCCAGCCCCTCAGGACACGTGCGCGGCGCAGTCGATCCTCAGCTGAGCACGTTCCGAGTCCTCAAGGACTGAACTGCAGTCTGAGAATTCCCCATTGCTTTCAGCCGGTCCATTGCCTCGAAGCGGCCCGTTGGCCCTGATCGGATCCCTTCCTTGAGCCAAGGAGACTGGTTGATTGTTCAAATAGCGATACTGTATGCAAAAAGCTGTCTTGTCGGCTACAGTCTCCGCTGAGGATAAATCTGACACAGAATGCTCTTCCCTTATTCTCGCTGCTGTACCAGACGTGGTCTGCAATGACGAGCTGCAGACTGCATGACGCTACCGATTGATACAGGACCGGATGGACGCGCACGCACACCAGCCAGGGGAAGAACTCGCCGACTTCACGGAGAACGAGCTCCTCTCGCTCATCGACGCCGGAACCGCAGGTGCATATTCCGAGATCTACCGCCGCTACCGCGATGACGCTGTGGCCAGGGCATCATCCTCTCTGCCCGACGCGACGGCCAGGCAGGTCGTAGATGGTGCTTTCCTCAGTGTGCTCAGGTCCCTGCTCAACAGGTCCTCCGACACAGCCGAGGATCTCCGCTCCATGGTGGACGCCGAGATCGACGTGCATCTCGCGAATCCGACGTCAGCGAATGGTGCGGACTCATCCGGGGACGTCTCTTCTGCGAACGCGGAAGCTCCAGAGGCCGCTCTGGTCTCACAGGCGCTGTCGAACCTGCCCGATAACTGGCAACGGATCTTGTGGCTGTGCGAAGTCGAACGGCTCTCGCCCGAGGCCGTTGCCGAGCAACTGAATATCAAAGCTTCCACAGTCGAACGGCTGGCCGATCGGGCCCATCAAGGCCTGCAGGACGAGTGGCAGAAGGTTCGCCCGACGGACAGTAAGGCAGCCGTCGATCACCGCGCAGCACTCATTCCTGCGTTGCTGACCTCGCCGATCGTCATCGAGCGCCTCTCAGCCACCCTGGCACAGGCGATTCCAGAACCAGCTCCCGCTGTTGCCGAAATGACTGCAGCCGAAGAGCCAGCTGGCGCGGGCACAGGCATCGGCAACGCACCGGCACTCAAACCTGCAGGAGCGGAGGCCAACTCGGGGACAGAGGCGGAATGGGAGGCAAATACCGCACCCGAAGCCATCCCCGCAACTGCCAGTTCCTCAGAGGCCGATGAATCTGCCGAGGCTTCAGGTACATCTGCTGAAACTGCGAGCGACCCCGCTGGCGCTGCGGGCATTTCCGCTGGCACCGCGGATACAACCGCAGGCGCCACAAATACCGTCGAACCCGTTTCGCTCGCCGCGTTTGGCACACAGTCAGCAACCACTCAGACCTCGACCCAGACGCCTGCAGCGACTCGGTTCAGCATGCCGAAACCTGTTCTGATCCCTGTGGTCGCCGCGTGCATTGGACTCTTGGGAACGCTTGTCGGTGTAGCCATCGTGCCGCAACAAGGCGAGCAGACGGGGCTGTATCCCGGCAACGCGGGCACTGCAGTCTCACCCGCAGACTCCTTCTCGAAGAAGGAGGACAAGAACAGCAGCTCCCATTCTCCAGACGGCACGAGCTCGGACAAGCAAGACCAAGAGTCGGGATCCGGGAAATCGCGGACATCCGACCCCGACAGGGACGAGGGTGAGAAGTCATCCCGGAACCCGGGCCACGATGACAGTCGGTCGGACGATAGTCCGTCGACCGAGGACAACCCCGACGACAAGAGCGACAACGGCGATCGCCCGTCAGCAGAAGAACCAGATCAGCCGAGTCCGTCGGATTCCGACAGGCCAGATCCTGAGTCGCCTTCGGAGCCGACACCGTCGACGCCCGACGACCCTGAATCTCCTTCGGACCCACCGCCCTCAGAGTCGGAAGACCCGACGCCCTCAGATCCCCCACCGTCAGATGAGCCCACCGATCCGACACCACCGCCGGAGGAGCCGACAGAGGATCCGGGTCCCTCGGATCCGCCATCATCAGACGCCGGAACCCCGTCAGAACCTGATCCGACACAGGACGACTCTTCGAGCACGCCCGAGAACCCCGCCGCCTGAAGCTGTTCCTAATAACCACAGGTTCGCCTGAGGTAAATACGCCGGTCGCCTTCAACCGACCCACAGAATACTTACCCGAACGACAATTCATCGTGATCTGGCTCACTAATTTTGTTGACATGGGTGTTTAATCGAGTAAAGATGTTCAGCATTGTCGAATGCGATCGCCCCGTAACTCTCGAGTTCTTTGGGCGTCAGAAAATCGAATTGCATCTGAAACGAGGAACCACTGATGTCAGAAGGCCAAGGAAAACCCGCTTCCGAGGGGGCGAAGGCGCCCAGCCGGACCCGGAAAGCACTCAAGAAGATGCGCCTGGAGGCCGACCACTGCATCGTCATCGAGCCCAAATCAATTCGCATCGCGATCGGCGGAACCACCGTCGGCAACTTCATGGAATGGTTCGACTTCGGTGTCTATGGATACCTCGCCGTCACCATGACAACTGTCTTCACCGAAGGCATGGACAGACAGATGGGCCTCCTCGTCACCCTGCTCGGATTCGCGGTCTCCTTCCTCGTCCGCCCACTCGGCGGCATGGTCCTGGGGCCCCTGGGTGACAAGATCGGTCGCCAGAAGGTCCTCTTCTTCACCATGGCCACCATGGCCACCGCCACCGCACTCATCGGCGTGCTGCCCACCGCAGCTCAGATCGGGCTGTGGGTGATCATCCCTCTCTACCTGCTCAAGATGATTCAGGGCTTCTCCACCGGCGGTGAGTACGCCGGTGCAACCACCTACGTCTCCGAATTCGCTCCCGACAAGTCGCGCGGCTTCTGGGCCTCCTGGCTCGACGTCGGCTCCTACCTCGGCTTCGCGGCCGGAGCAGGCACCGTCGCCGTCACCACCGTCATCGCAACAAGCGTCGCCGGAGAGAACGCCATGGTCGATGGCGGCTGGAGGATCCCGTTCCTCATTGCGATCCCTCTCGGCGCAGTCGCGATCTGGTTCCGCCTGAAGATCCCAGAAACCCCCAGCTTCGAAGCCACAGTGGCCGAGGGCCTCGATGTGAAAGTCAAGGATGACAAATATGCACGCCACGGTCTCATCGGCGTCATCCGTCACTTCTGGAAAGAGATCCTCATCGGCATCGCCATCGTCGCCGGTTCGCAGACGGTCGGCTACGCCCTCACGAGCTTCATGCCGACCTACCTCGAGGAAACCGTCAAGGTCTCGAATGTCCAAGCAGCTGTGGCGACCATTCCAGTCCTCGTCGTCATGTCCATCTGCCTGCCGCTGATCGGTCGCCTCTCGGACAAGATGGGCCGCAAGTTCGTCTTCCTCGTGGCGTCAGGATCGACGATCGTACTGATGGTTCCGGCCTTCGCAGTGATGCAGATCGGCGAGATGTGGGCGGTTGTCGTCGCTCTGTTCATGGTCGCCCTGCCGGCCGGTTTCTACATCGCCTGCCTCGCGTCGACGTTGCCGGCGCTGTTCCCGACAGCATCGCGCTACGGCGCCATGGGCCTGACCTTCAACATCGGGGTCTCTATGTTCGGCGGCACCACACCGCTGTTCAGCCAGGCGCTCATCGACCTCACCGGCAACTCGTTCATGCCTGCGTTCTACATCATGTTCTTCTCGATCATCGCCTTCGTGGCGGTGCTCCTGATGAAGGAATCGGCTCACAAGCCGCTGCTCGGGTCGTTCCCGACCGTTGGCTCACGTGAAGAAGCCGTCGAGCTCGTGCGCACCCAGGACGATAACCCCGACCTCGACCCGGACACCATGCCGATCCCGGTCGTGAAGGTCTGATCTCAATCGCCAACAGGTCTGATCAGCAGCCCTGACCATCGCCGAGGCGGTCGCTCCCTCACGTAGGGGCGACCGCCTCGTTGTCTGCCTGCTCCGCCGTCTGAACTCTCAAGTCTCGGCTTGTCCGGTCCGCTTGAAGAAGTAGAGGTTGCGGGTGACGAGCTCGGCCGCCTCGTCCGCCCGTCCCTCCTCAATGAGGTCAACAAGCGCCATCAGTTCCTGAGCTGAAGCAAGGATGACCGCGTCGACGGCACCCGTGGGTTGGAAGATCCGCGATTGATCACGCAGCCGGAGACTGATTTCTGCGGCACGGCGGCCGAGCCCAAATTCGAGCAGCGCTTCGTGGAAGCGACGGTCGTGGGTGAAGAACGCGGTCATATTCCCGGTTTCGGCGGCATCGACAGTCGCTGCAGCCTGGGCGCGCAACTGTTCGATCTGGGCCGAGGTCTCCGGTGAGACTGCCGCCTGTTCGCACAGCTGCCTGACGGCGGGGACTGCGAGCAGAACCCGCACGTGGGTGATCTCTTCGAGGTCGGCCTGCGTGACCGGGACCAGGCGAAACCCTCGGTTCGGCACAGCCTCGACGGTCCCCTCGGTGACAAGAGCCATCATCGCCTCTCGCACCGGGCTCAGTGACATGCCCAGCTGCTTCGCCAGCCCGGCCGCCGAATAGATCCGATCTTCGTCGAGCTCCCCGGCGGTGATGGCATCGCGGATGATCGCCAACGCCTGTTCGCGCAGCGAGGCGACCGGCGCTCTGACCATTTCCACGAACCCTCCATCCTTTCCACGAGGTTCCCACCACACCTTCAAATATCGGTTCACCAGGTCGTGGGCATCCTAGGCGCGGGACATTTGTTTCCCGCGAGCTATTGACAGCATAACCATGAGAACTCACGATTGAGGTAGGTAGTCGGTAACCGATTACCTAAAGAATTCGACCGTGTCGGTCTTCTCATTTCCGACACCGCGTTCCTGCGACGAAGGAGGAACACATGTCCGAGGATCCGCTGCTCCAGCCATTCGAGTTGGGCCCGCTCACTCTGCGCAACCGCATCGTCTCCACCTCCCACGAACCCTCATACACCGAACTCGGCATGCCCAAGGATCGCTACCGCCTCTACCACCTGGAGAAGGCACGCGGCGGTGTGGGACTGACGATGATCGGAGGCTCCGCCATCGTCTCGAAGGACTCCCCTGCCGCCTTCGGCAACATCGACCTGTCCACCGACGAGGTGGTGCCCTGGCTCTCCGCACTTGCCGCCGACTGCCACGACGAAGGCGCCGCGGTGATGATCCAGACCACCCACCTGGGTCATCGCTCCTCGAACTTCACCGGCGACTGGCTCCCCTTGGTCTCGGCCTCACGGACCAGGGAAGCCGCGCACCGGTCGTTTACGAAGGAGATCGAAGACTTCGACATGGATCGCATCGTCGACGACTTCGCATCCGCTGCCGCAAGGGTTGCCGAGGCGGGCCTCGACGGGCTCGAGATCATGCACGCCGGCCACCTGCTCGATGCCTTCCTCGCCCCCTGGCTCAACACCCGCACTGACGAGTACAACGGAGAACTTGAGAACCTCCTTCGCTTCCCGCTGCGAGTCATCGACGCGGTGAAGGCGGCAGTGCCCAAGGACTTCGTCGTCGGAATCCGCATGGCCGTCGACGAGCTGCGCGAGGACGGTATGCGTGAAGACCGGGCGAGTGACATCCTCACGACTTATGCCGCCCACGGCATCGATTTCCTCAACCTCAACGTCGGCACCATCAGTTCTGACAAGGACCTCGCCGAGGCGATTCCCGGGATGGGCACTCCCTCAGCGCCGTGGCTCGAAACCTGCCGTCGCATCCGCAAGGCCATCGACATTCCCGTCCTCCATGCCGCCCGCATCGCCGATGTGCCCACCGCCAGGTACGCGATCGAGGACAGTTGCCTCGACCTCGTGGGCATGACCCGGGCCCAGTTGGCCGACCCCTACCTGGTGACAAAGATCAAAGAGCATCGCGAGGACGACATCCGCCCGTGTGTGGGCGCGAACATGTGCCTCGACAGCATCTACACCTCGGGTGCCGCGACCTGCATCCACAATCCCGCGAGCGGGCGCGAAGCCGATCTGCCCCAGGAAGTTCCACGCAATGCCGGCGCCGATCCCAAACATGTCGTCATCGTGGGCGCCGGCCCGGCCGGCCTCGAAGCCGCCCGCGTCGCGGCCGTTCGCGGACACCGGGTGACCCTTCTCGAAGCGGACACGAGCGCAGGTGGGCAGGTGCGCATCGCGGCTCGTTCGGAACGCCGCCGCGACCTCATCGGCATCGTCGACTGGCGACTCCAGCAGTGCAGGAAGCACGGCGTCGATGTCCGCTTCGATACCTTCGCCGAGGCGGACGACATCCTCGCACTCGCACCCGATGTCGTCATCGTCGCCACCGGCGGCGTTCCCGATTCCAGCTACCCCTTCCGGGAGCAGGGCCCGGCCTTCGACGTCTGGGATGTGATGAACGACAGCCTGCGCCAGAAGCAGCGCGTCATCGTCTACGACGACCACGGCTTCTATCCCGCTCTGGACGCTGTCGAGCGCCTGGCCCGCAACGGCCAGCAGGTCACCTACGTGACCCCCGAACGCACTATCGGCATCGATGTCGGTTCGATGAACTCACCGGCCTACCTGCAGGTCTTCTCCGAATTCGGCGTCACGGTTCACCTCGGCGAGAGACTGGCCGCGAAGCCCGTGGCTGCAGACAAGAGCGTGCATGCGATCCTGCGCAATGACTACTCGGGCATCGAGACCGAGCTCGAGACCGACGCTGTGGTCGTCGACTTCGGGACTACACCCAACGACGACGTCTACTTCGCGCTCAAGCCGAAGTCGAGCAACCTCGGCGAGGTCAAGCTCGATGCGTGGATCCACGGCCAAGCCCAACCCGAGCCCAGCGCCACCGCTGGTTCAGGCAGCCCTGGCGGCACGAGCCCAAGCACTACCGCCGAGGCGAGCGCCCCCTTCGCGCTCTATAGGATCGGTGACGCCGTCACCTCCCGCAATGTCCATGCCGCCGTCCTCGAGGGACTACGTGTGGGAATGGGAATCTAAACCGATGTTGCTGAGCGATTTCGAGATTACGACTATCGACTATCACACGGCCGGAGAGCCGTTTCGGATCGTCGCCGAGCTTCCCAAGTCGATACTCGGGGCCACCGTAGCCGAGAAGCGGATGACTGCGATCAACGACGAGGAGATCGACGGAATGCGTCGGCTGCTCGTCAGCGAACCGCGGGGCCATGCCGATATGTACGGCGGTTTCATCACTGAACCCGATGACGACGGCGCCCATTTCGGGGTCCTGTTCTGGCACAAGGACGGCTTCTCGACAGCCTGTGGTCATGGGACCATCGCCCTCGGCGCCTGGGCGATCGAGTCCGGTCTCGTCGCCGCTGACGCCTCGGGACTGACCGATGTCGTCATCGACGTACCCTCGGGCAGAGTGAAGGCGAGTGTGCACACCGATGCGCTCGGCCTTGTCACCTCGGTCGACTTCGTAAACGTCCCCTGCCGGCTCATCGCGGCAGATGTCGAAATCGAGGCCGGACTCTTCGTCGACCTCGTGTGGGGCGGGGCCATCTATGCCTGTCTCGATGCAGATCGTCTCGATGCCGACCGGTTCTCTTCGGACTCAAGCGGTGACGGGCTCGCTGTGGTCCCTGGGAACGTCAACGAGCTCATCGCCCTCGGCAGGCAGGTCAAAGCCGCCCTCGCCGATCATCCGCTGACGAGGCACCCCGATGACGAGCGGCTGAGCGGGGTCTACGGAACGGTCATCGTCAACCGCCTCGGCACACTGCCCGGAGGTGAACTTCACCAGCGCAATGTCACCGTCTTCGCCGACGGTCAGGTTGACCGCTCTCCCTGCGGGTCGGCCACAGCGGCGCGTATCGGGGCGTTGCACAGCACTGGAGAGCTGGCGGCCGGTCAGGTGCTGATCCACGAGTCGATCATCGGCACCAGGTTCCGAGCTCGGGTGCTCACAGAGACAGTGGACGGAGTCGTCCCGATCATCACTTCGAGCACGCACAAGATCGCCACCTGCACATTCGTGGTCGATCCGCGCGACGAGCTCGTCCCCGGATTCGTCCTGCGCTGACCGGAAGCCATCCGGCACGTCCTCGTCGGTGACACTTCTGGCAGGAGCTCCAAGGCGAGCCCCTCTGCGCGGCTTGCTACCGCTCCACCACGAGGTCGCTCAGTGGTGTCGAACAGCAGGGGAGGAATTTGCCGGCCGCGATCTCCTTGGGGCGGATGCCCCCGGCATGGTTCATCTCGACCTCGCCGCTGACCAACACGGACTTGCATGTGCCGCACATGCCTTCTTCACATGAGGAGGGGAAGACCATGCCTGCTTCGACGGCCGCGTCGAGGACCGTGGTCTCAGGGTCGCAGTCGACGTGCTTGCCGCTGGTTGTGAAGTCGATGCCGAACTTCGCGGCCACCGAAGCGCCGCAGGCGAGCGCCGAGGCACCCTCCGCCTCGGCGACCTGTCCCTTCCGTGCCAGCCGGTCGGCCGGGGTCGTCGCGAAGACGAAGGACTCTTCATGCACTCGGGAACCGAGGACACCGAGCTCGTGCAGCATGATTCGGACCGCGGCCATGTAATCGGCGGGACCGCAGACGAAGGTCTCGCGATCGGCCAACTCGGGGACCACCTCGGCGAGGGTCTCCCGGGTGATGCGGCCACGGCGGCCAGCCCACGCCTCGGCGACTCCCGCCTCGGATGCGGAACCTCCTGCCTCGGATGCGCAGTCCCGGGAACACATTGTCACCGCGCTCACACCGGGGACCTGGGCCAGCTGCTCGAGCTCGGGGCGGAAGATGATGTCGGCCGGAGTGGCCGCATTGTGGATGAGGACGATGTCGGTCGCAGTTCCCGCCGGTCGGGCCAGCAGGGACCTCACCATCGACATGATCGGGGAGATGCCCGAGCCGCCGGAGACGAACAGGTGCTTCGCAGCCGGGTGGAAACTGGTGCTGAACAGACCGTAGGGCCCATCGACGTGGACGCGGTCGCCGACGCTCAAGACATCGTGGAGATAGGTCGAGACCGCGCCGCCGTCCACGCGTTTGACGGTCAGGGTGAACGTGTTCGTTCCGAACGGCGCCGAGGCGATCGAGTAGCAGCGCTCACGCTCGAGCTCGGGGATACGCACCGTCACGTACTGCCCGGGCTCGAAGTCGATCCTGGCCATCCAGGGAGCGAAGAGTTCGAAGCTCTTCACGTTGTGCGTGACCTCGGTGATGGCCACGCATTCGACCATCCCCGTCAGTTCCGCGTCGACGTCGGGGACAGCGGCGCCAAGGCCGGGAGCTGTCGCATCAAATCCGGCGTGCAGCGTCTCCTGGTCGATGGTCATCAGCCCTGCCCTCCTGTTCCGGTGCTCTGTGAGCTGTTGTGTGCTCGGTGAGCCTGCAGTCGTTCGATGTACCAAGTGCAGAACTCCTCGAGGTCACTCTCCGTGGGCGCATAGGGGCCGGGGACGTAGGCCGGGGATGAGATTCCTCGGTGGGCCTTCGCACACAGGGCAGCGTCCTGCTCATTCGTCTTCACCCAGACGGTCGTGAGGTTCTCCACGTCGTAGTCGACGCCTTCGACGGCATCTTCGTGGACCAGCCAGGTCGAGCGCACTCGCGTCGTGTCGGGGCCCAGCGGGATGACGGAGAAGGTGACCGCGTGGTCGCCCATGAAGTGGAACCAAGCGTTGGGTTGGGTGTGCATCGACAGTCGTCCCAGTTCAGGGGTATCGAGTTCACCCAGCAACTTCGCCGAGGCGGCCGCCCCGTCCATCGTGTAAGACTCCCCTTTCCCGTCGAGGGCGGCCCGTTCTATCCGGAAACCAGTAGGACGACCGCTGAGTTCTTCGATGAGCTGAGTGGGCAGATTGTTGCGTTCGCTGTTGGCCCGCAGCCGCTCTTCAGCATCGAGGTAGCGCTGATAGGCGGGCTTGAGTCGCTTCGGGACGGCTTCCGGTGCGTAGCCGTAGGTCGGGAAGAACGTGCATGTCAGCTCCGGGTGGCCGGCCTCGCAGTGATAGCACTCGCGGTTGTTCTCCATCACGAGCTTCCAATTGGCGTGCTCGATGAGGTCCACCTGGGCGGCGACTTTTGTCTTGCCCAGGGCGTGCGGTTCGATGTAGGGCGCGATCCGGTCGGCCACCTCGGCGAAGTCCTCTGGAGGATTCTGCGCCAGGCAGATGAAGACGAGTCCGGAAACGACACGGACATTGACCGAGCGCAGGGAGAAACAGGTCCGGTCGAAGCCGGGAGCCTGGACGCCTGCGGACATGAGATCGCCCTCGGGCGAGTAGGTCCACTGGTGGTAGCTGCAGACGATGTTGCCCACGGAGCCGTTGGTCTCGGACAGGAGGCGAGCGCCGCGGTGGCGACACACGTTGTGATGGGCGCGAATCTCCTCGTCGTCATCGCGGATGATGATGACCGAATAGTCGCCGATGTCGAGAGTGACGAAATCGCCGGGCTCGGGCACCTCGGCCGCCGCCGCTGCGAAGATCCATGTCGCTGCGAACACTGCATCGATGTCCCTGCGATAGAACTCCTCGGAGATATAGAACGGGGCGTCCAGGCAATAGCCGGGCCGACGGCCGTCGATGAGCCGGTCTGGATCGTCTGTTCGGACTTCGTCTGTTCGGGAAGCATCTGTTCGGGGATCAACTTCGGGTGCCAAAGTCATCGGTGTCACCGCCTCGCTGCGATTGCTGCTGTTGCTGCCTAAAGCCAGTGTCCGCCGGAAGACTCACGAATAAAAGCGAATCTTTTTCGACTTGATCGTGCAACAATATTGCATGATCGATCAGCGTCTCCACGTGCTCCGAGTCCTTGCCGAGGTCGGCACTGTCACCGAGGCCGCGCACCGCCTCGGCTATACACCCTCTGCGGTGTCTCATCAGCTGCGATCACTGTCCAAGGACCTCGGTCTGACCATCCTCGAACAGCGTGGCAGGGGCCTCGCGCTCACCCGCGTGGGCCAGCTTCTGCTCGAGAGGACGCAGGAGCTCTTCACCCGGTGGGAGGAGATCCGGGGTGAACTCGCCGAGGCGGATGCGGGTGGCTCCCTGCGGCAGAGGCGTCTGCGACTGTGTGGCTTCTCGACCGCTGCGGCGACTCTGCTGCCGCCGACCGCCGAGAGGGTGAATGAGATGTTCCCCGATTCGCACGTGACCATCATCGAAGCCGAACCGGAGGAATGCTTCGAGCTCCTTGTCACTGAACAGGCCGATATCGCCGTGGTGGTGGCCACGGATCCGCTGCCGCCGCGCAGCGATGTCCGGTTTGAGCAGAATGCCCTTGTCAGCGATCGTCTCGATCTCCTCGTGCGCAGCGATCATCGCCTCGCGACTCGCTCTGCGGTGTCACTGAGTGAAGCCGCGGAGGAGAGCTGGATCCTCGACCGCCCGGGTTCGCCCTACTACCGATTGGTGCGAACGGCCTGCGCAGCAGCCGGGTTCTTCCCCGAGAACGCCCACCAATCACGGGAATGGGAAACGGGTGCGGCCCTGGTTTCGGCCGGATTGGGCGTGGCCCTCATCCCCCGCCTGGCCAGACTGCCCGAGGGCTACGATGTGGCCCGCGTCCCGCTGCGCGGGGACCCCGTTCCCTCTCGGAAGATCCTCACTGGGGTGCGCAGCGGCTCCGCCGGACAGCCGATCATCACCGCCGCACTGAAGATCCTCCACGAGGTCGCCGCCTCGGTGGCTCAGCGCGGAGTGTGAACGGGTTGAGCTTCGCCTTGTTCGAGGTCTCACATCCGGGAAGGCCTCATCTCAGACGAGAGCTGACCAGCACCTGCCCCCACCTCTCACCGTCGGTACCTTGTGCTCCCCATCGTATCGGCACCTCGGCGCTCTTGGTCCGCCCTGCCGTGGCCGGACTGTAACGAACACGCCAGCCTTTTCGCATGCCGAAGAGCATTCACATGCTGACCAGGGGTGACATAAGGTCAGTTCCAAGACCGAGCCACTGTTCGCAGTCCCACCCGCAAAGGAAGTGCACACCGATGGACAACGTGAAGTCCCTGGACACCGAGACTGTTTTCGCCACGCTGACTCCCGCCGAGGCGGTTGCTTCCCTACGGGAGGCACTCGCGGGCGATTTCGATCCCAGCAATGACATCCCGCGCACGATCAGCGACATCTCTGCCGGGAACATGATATTCATGCCCTCCGAGATCGGGGGCTGGGTCGGCGTCAAGCTCGCCGGCGTCTCCGTCGGCAATCCCGAACGTGGCCTACCGCGGATCATGGCCCAATACCTCATGTATGACAGCACCACCCTCGAACTGCGGACCGTCATCGATGGTGCCGCTCTGACGACCCTGCGCACCCCGGCCGTGTCTCTGGCCGCGGTCGAACCCGCACTGAACAGGTTCACACAGCCGGTCAATGTCGTGATCTTCGGTGCCGGACCGCAGGGAACGGGGCATGCCGATACCATTGCCGATGTCCTCGACGTCGAGCTCGCCGATCTCACCTTCGTCGTCCGCTCCCCCGATCATGTCACCGCCGATGTCCGTAACCGCGGCAAGGTGCTGCAAGCTCAGACCGCCGAGGTGGACGAAGCGTTGCGTGTCGCCGACATCATCGTCACCGCCACCACCGCCAGCGAACCCCTGTTCTCAGCGGATCTCGTCAAGCCCGGTGCCGTGGTCATGGCCTGTGGCTCCCACGATCCCCACTCACGTGAGCTGCCAGCCGAGCTCTTCACCTCGGCGCTGGTGATCGTCGAAGACCTCAGCAACGTTCTCAGGGAGGGCGGCGACGTCGTCCTCGCGATCTCCGATGGAGCACTGGACGCGGATTCACTCGTGACCATGAAGCAGTTCAGCAATGGCGAGGTCAGCGCCGATGCTGACCAGACGGTCGTCTTCAAGGGTTCAGGCATGTCCTGGGAGGATCTGGCTGTGGCCACGAGGCTGGTCGGCAAAGCATGAGTCCTTCTGCCGAAGGAGCAGCAGGAGCCAAGGGAGCCGCGGGGAACGCAGGTGAGCTTCGCCGCAGCATCGGATTGACCGAGCTGGTGTTCATCGGCTTGGTGTTCATCGGCCCGGCGGCGGCTGTGGGCGTCTTCGGCACGCTCGACGCGAACTCGGGTGGGGCGGTCGCTCTCGTATATGTCGTGGCCACGATCGTCATGTCGTTCACCGCGGTCAGCTATATGCGGATGTCGCGGGAGATCCCGCGGGCCGGGACGGTCTTCGCCTACGCTTCGACGGGAATCGGTCCACGTGCCGGATTCACCGCCGGGTGGATGATCCTCCTCGACTATCTGTTCATCCCGTCCGTGGCGTACCTGTTCACAGGCATTGCTCTGAACTCGATCTTCCCGAGCATCCCGGTCTGGCTGTTCACCGGCATCGCCGTCATTCTCACCACCGGGCTCAACCTGGCGGGCGTGAAGATCGCCTCACGGGTGATCACGCTGGTCGTGGTCATCGAGGTGCTCGTGCTCGGACTGGTCCTCGTCCTCGGCATCATCTTCCTCGCCGCCAACGGGCCCAGCAGAGATTGGCTGTCCCCGCTGACAGGCGTGGACGCATTCTCACTCGCAGCGGTTCTGGCCGCGGTATCCGTGGCCGTTCTGTCCTACCTCGGCTTCGACTCCCTGGCGACCTTCGCCGAGGAGGCCAAAGGTGGGCCGAAGATCGTCGGACGCGCCACCCTCATATGCCTGGTTCTAGCGGGTGTCTTCTTCGTGGCGCAGACCTGGGTGGGCAGTCTGCTCTCACCGGTGTCTCCCGCTGAGCTGCAGGCCCACCCCGAGCTGGAGGGCGCTGCCTATTACGATGCCGTCGATGCCACCCTCGGGTCCTGGGTGCACTGGCTGTTGGCCTTGGCCAAGGCGGTCGGTGCCGCGTTCTCCGCCATGATCGGGCAGGCCGCCGGCTCACGCATTCTCATGGATATGGGCCGCAACGGCCAGGTGCCGAAGTTCCTCGGGCAGGTGTCCCCACGCACCGGTGTTCCGTGGAAGGGAATCCTCGTCGCGGCTGCTGGCAACGTCATCGTCGCCGGTTGGGCCACGACCCGGGCAGACGGACTCGACCAACTCACGTCCATCGTCAATGTCGGCGCGCTGACCGCCTTCATCTTCGTGCAGGCCTCAGTGGTCGGCTACTTCCTCGTCAAACGACAGGGCTCCGAGACGCCGAGCTGGTTCAAGCACGGTCTGATTCCGATTGTCGGCGCCGCCCTGCTCGTGATCGTCCTCGTCAGTGCGAATCGCTTGGCCCTGATCATCGGCGCGATCTGGTTGGCCCTCGGTCTCGTCGTTTATCTGGTACGCAACCGCAGACGGGTGTGATTGCGGGGACCAGCTTCGACCGGGGGAGAGTCGCGTTCAGTCCTGGAGCCGGGTTGTGCCATCGATCCCACCTGAGGTGTTGAGCTGCTTGGCATAGCAGTAGTCGGCGCCCAGACCGTGTGAGGAGCACCAGGAAAGCGCTTCCTCTGGATCGTCGTATCCGATTCCCACAACGGTGACCCAGAAGTTGTCTTCTTTGAAGCTGGCGAAATCGCCAGACCAGACCAACTGCACGCGAGGGTATTCTTCCCGCAGCTCTTGGTGTTCGGCGAGGATGTCCTTTTCCTTCCAGACCTTCCCTTCTGCCTCCAGATCCAGCCTCTTCGAGCTCAGCTGCGGCACCCATTTTCCGTTGAGGTCGGCCTTCACGCTGGGTCTGTCACCCTTGATCAGCTGATCGAGTGCTTTCGCAGGGTCGTTCGACAGTGACGGTGATTCCGAAGGCTCGGGGCTCCCTGAGGGGCTTTGACTCGACGAGGCTTCATCGCCCGGGCTCTTCGTCGCCGATGAGGCGGGCGCCGCGACCGTGTCACCATCGGAGTCATTGCCGAATAGAGTAGCTGCGCCCCACCCGATTCCGAGTGCGACGAACACGATGAGAACCACACCCATCGCGATAAGCCCCTTCCGACTGCGGGGCTTCTCTGCCGGTGCGGCGGCATAGGGTCCTTGGCCATATTGGGCGTTGGCGTTCTGCACCGGCGCCTGCTGGTGGTGTGGGTACTGCTGATATTGCTGGTACTGGCCCTGTGGGGCCTGCGGCGAAGCGGATTCACTCTGCGGGCGCTTCGGCCTGGGGTACGGGTGCGCTGGAGGAGGGGGAGGCGTGGGAGTCGCAGCAGACCCATCGCCCCAACCAGCGTTGGAACGCTCTTCCGGTTGACCCCAACCGTTGTTCGACTGCTGCTCCGGCTGGCCCCAGCCGTTGTTGGCCTGTTGATTCCAGCCTGCATCCGACTGCTGGTTCCAGGCTGTATTGGGCTGCTGCTGCGGAGAGTTCGCCCCAGGTCCTTGCTGACCGTTGCCGTTCCATGCATGGTCGCGGCCACTCCCGGATGGAGGCGGGTTCTCACTCATCAGCGGCTCTCGATCTTTCTTTGCGAAATAAGTCCGTTAAGACAACTTCGATGGTGCCACAATCCTAATATAGGATTGCCACTACAAAATGAATATACAGTCGAACAATGACTTATATCCACCTATAGAACCACTCGCCTGCATCGCAGCAGGCCCACACGGATGAAGGACCTGACATGAGCGACTCATCTCACGACGCCAAAGACAACGGAGCCGCGGACGAGTCGAGCAGCGCTGCCGCTGAGGAGCCGAAGAACACAGAGACGTCTCCCGTCCCGAAAAAGCCTGAAGAATCCCCCTCCACTGAGCCGGACTCAGATGCTTCATCTGCTGAATCGGAAACTGTTGCTGACTCTGAAGCTGCCACTGGCTCAGAAAATGACGATCCGGACTCCACAGCTCGATTCGCACCTGGCTGGAACCAGGACAACCAACAGCAGTCTCACCTTTATGGCTCAGGACCGCAGAGCGGATCACCACGTCCAGAGTTGGGAACGCCCCACCCGAACCAGGGCCCTCCTGCTTCGGGACAGGGCACGCCATATCCTGCGTACGGCTCTCCCCATGGACAGCAGTATCCGGACCCGAGCTCGTACTACTCTCAACCGGGCAGTCAGCCGAATGGGTATCCGGGAAGCCAACCCGGTGGATACTTCGGCAGCCACCCCAGTGGATACCCCGGCCGCCAACCGGGTGGACACATGGGCAGTCAGCCCGACGGCCATCTCGGCGGTCAACCTCAGGGAGTTCCCTATCCTCAGCCGCCCCAGCAGCCTCAGTATCCTCAGCCTCAGATGTCTCCGTCTGCGGCGAAGTACCTGTCAGCATTCGGCCAGGGATCCACATGGCGCAGCGCTCTGAGCCCGGCTGGGCTTGCGCTTCTGGTCGGAATCATCGTCTCGATCATCGTCGCGGCGCTGCTCACCTCGATGGGCGATTTCACGGATCTTGCTGAAGAGACAGGCTTCAACACCGACGGAATCAGCTATGCGCTGCCCTTCGTCCTGCTGGCAATGTCTCTATTCGGTTCGGGTGTGTTCCGCTTCAATGTGCAGGCTGGAGACATGGGCCAGGCAACCGGCAGCTTCTTCGCCTCCGGTGCGCCGTTGCTCATCACCATCATCGTCATCGGTGTGCTGTGGTGGTTCACGAAGCGCAGCGAGCTGAAATCACCGTCGCCCAACCGCGGCATCACCTGGATCCGCATCGGAATCACAACCTTGGCGATGGCCCTCGTTCTGCTTCTTCTCGAGGTGATTTTTGCGGCACGCTTCTCCATCACGGAAAGCGGCGGCGTGATCGATCTCGAGTTCTCCGCAGTGACCGTTCGTTCGTTCTTCCTGCCTCTGCTCGCCGTCCTCAGCACCAGCATCTGCGCGAGGATCGCCGGGCACTTCAAGGGCAGCGAGGCCATCGGTGCTCCCTTCCTGCGGTGGCTCGTCCCGCCTATTCTCGTGACGTGGACCCACCTCATCGTGACCACCCTTGCCCTGTCGGTCGTCGCGATCTTCATCATTCCGCTGTCCTTCGACATGCCCTGGCAGACGATTCCTGCACTCTTCATCAATGTGGGTCTGATCCTCACCATGCTCGTCCACCTCGGCGGAGTCAGTGCCACGTCACAGGGGGACATGATGGGATACGACTCTGGCGGGTTCTCGGAGTCACTGACCATCTTCAGCCGCGAGGCGCCCGGGCAGCTGTGGATCGGGCTGCTTGCCGTCGTGGCCGCCATCCTCGCCGCAACGTTGGTCGCCACCGTGACTCGTCGTCCCTATTGGACAGTCACTGGCGAGGACAAACAACAATGGACCACTGCGTGGAAGATTCCGTTGGCCTTCTGCGCTATCTGGGGGCTGGTTTCGGTGCTGGCGGTTCCCCTCCGAATTCACTTTGAGGGGTCTGCCGAGGCTGCGTCGATGTTCGATAGTTTCGGCACCGCCCGTGCTGGTCTCAGCCCTCTGGCTTGGTCGTTCCTCATCTTTGCCGTCTGGGGTGCTGTGATCGAGGTTCTGTCGAGGACCCTCGGCCCGCGGCTTGTCCTGACCATTCCAGCGGTCGCGAAATTCTTCGCTGGGCGGGCCGTCCACCCGCACTGGGGCCAGGCTCTGAGGATGAGCGAACCACGCCATCCCCTCATCCATCCTGACGCCGTCGCCGGTCGCGGAGCCGGAGTCGGCATGACGGCGGCTGGTGCCGGTGCTGCCGGCGCTGCTGCTGCATTTGGCAGCCAGCCCGGATCGTTTACCTCAGGCACCGGTCCAACCTCCGTTCCTGGTTCGGCCTTGACTACTGGTTCTGCCCCGACTCCTGGAGCAGATTCTTCGGGCTATTCAAACGTCCCGCAATCAGGCTCCCCTACCCCTACTCACGCTGGACCCGGGGCGTACCCATCTGCCGACGCCGCCTACCCGATGTCTACTCCTCCGAGTGGGGCCTATTCCACAGCTGGCTCGCCCCCACCTCCCGGACCAGCACCAGCCAAGCCCTTCGACAAGAAGAAGGCCACTCTGGTCGGTGTGATCAGCGGCGCGGCGGTTCTCGCAATCGTCGCCGCACTCATCGTCGTCACGCAGATCAACGGGAACACTTTCAGCCCCGAGGCCGCCGTTGAGAAGTACTTCTCGGAACTCTCCGATGGAGATGCCGAAGGCGCGCTGAAGATGGCCGATGTCGACGTACCCACCGAGCAGCGGCAGCTGCTCACGAACGACGTTCTCGGTGCAGCGAAGGCCCTGCCGAAGGACGTCACCGTCGAAGATGCTGATGTCAATGGGAACTCGGCGACAGTGACCGCGACCTACGACGTCGGAGGCAGCAAGGGCACAACGAGCTTCTCACTGCACAAGGCGGGCAAGAAGGCACTGTTCTTCGACGACTGGAGGCTGCAGGTACCCGAGCTCTTCTATCTCTCCGTCGAGACTCCCGGCCTGGACAAGGTCAAGATCAACGGCATCGATATCGAAACCAATGAATCTGCCCTCTCACTTCCCGCATTCCCGGGAATGTACACCATCGGGCTATCCGAAGAGACTGACCTGGTATCCGCAGACGAGATCGAGGCCCGCGCGTTCTTCGCTGAGGAAGGAGATATGGAAGAGTACGAGCCCGCAATGCTCGCGGCCCAGCCCACCGATGCTTTCCGCACCGAGGTGAACAAGCAGGTCAAGACGCTCATCGACAGTTGCGCCAAAAAGACCGTCGCCCAACCCGACGGCTGCCCCTTCGGCTCCTACAGCGCCGAGAGCCACGACGCGACAAACATCAAATGGTCGATCTCTTCGTATCCGACGGCCAGTGTGGGCGATTCGTCGGGCGAAGGCTACTTCGACCCTGAAGAATCCACCGGACCGAACGGTGGTCCAGCCTGGCCGATCTCGACCGAGTCGACAGGTGAGGCATTTGTGACCGGAAAGTACGAGTCGTACTTCGATGAGTCGGAGACCCTTGATGACACTGTGACGTTCTCGGTCGACGGAACTGCCGAAATCGTCGACGGCAAGGTCGTCATCAACATCGAAGGTGACTCGTACGGCTACTGATCAGGAGTTGAGCCTCGGCAGCAGATCCAAGCCTTCGGCCAGATATCGCTCGTGATCGGCGGGCGGCACCATGGCACCGCCCGTCAACCAGACCAGGTGCGTAGCGTTTGCCCATCCGTCACCGCCCGACCCGTCATCGCCCGACCCGTCGCCCTGCCCCTCTCCCTGCCCCTCGCCGAGGTGGTCCATCGTTCGCCAGGGAACGGTCAGTCCCGCGGTCGCCGATGGTTCGACATCGAGGCCTTCGGTCTGGTGGAGCACTGCCACTCCCGCCTTGATGACCTCGTCGGTGACCGTAGCGAATCCCGAGATCAGAGGGCTGATGACCGGACCGATGAAGCGCGAGGGTCGTGCCACAGCCAAACCGTCGGCGGCTGTGGCTCCGCTCAGGCCGATGTCCTGAACTGAGATCGCGCTGTGCAATCCGGTTCTCACGCCGAGGAACATGGCGGGTGCTTGGCTCGGCTCGACGAAGATGGCGTGCACCGCGTCGCCGAAGACGCGTTTGAGTCCATAGGTCACTCCGCCGGGTCCGCCGCCGATCCCGCAGGGCAGGTACACGACCAGAGGGTGATCAGCGTCGACGGCCACTTGTGCAGCCTCGAACTGTTCTTTGAGACGCAGAGCCGCCACCGAATACCCGGCGAAGAGACTGCGTGAGTCTTCGTCGTCGACGAAGTGAGTGCGCGGCGCTCCTTCGGCCGATGTTCGGCCGGCTGACACCGCTGCCACGAAGTCACCGGCGTGTTCGATCACCTCGACGCCGTGACCGCGCAGGAGCTCCTTCTTCCATTCTCGTGCGTCGGCCGACATGTGCACAGAGGCTGCGAAGCCAAGTGCCGCACTGAGGATGCCGATCGACAGCCCCAGGTTTCCGGTTGAACCAACAACGATCCGGTGAGTTACGGCGAGCGCGCGAAATTCCTCGGAGCTGTAGGTGGTGGGCTCGTTCGTGCTCAGTCCCTGTTCGGCGGCGACCGCCTCGGCGTATTCAAGTACTTCGTGGAAACCTCCACGGGCCTTGATCGATCCACTGATCGGAAGGGCATCATCGCGCTTGAGCCACAGCCTGCCGGGAAGTTCGACACCGAGGCGCTGGTTGAGATCGGCTTGGGCAGCATCGGCAGGAACAAGAGCAGATTCGATGATCCCCTCAGCGCCTGAGGTCTCCGGGAAGGCTTCAGCGAACCATGGAGCAAACCGTTCGAAACGCTGCGCGGCCGCACCCATGATTCCGGGATTCACACCTGTTCGGCGTTCCGCATCGGCTTCGAAGCTCGCGGCCATACCCTGAAGTACCTCGGCTGTGGGGTCGAGGTCGCTGCGCAGCCAGGTTGTCGGTTCACCGGCTGCTAGGGACCGGATCACCGGGTCGGCTGCATCGAATTCGATCTCAGGGTTCGGCTGAGACTGTGATTGAGGGGTCATACGGGCAGACTCCGGTTCTGAGCAGTGTCGAAGGACTCAATACGCTGATCTTATCCCTGGGGCTCGGAACTCAGTCCTTATTGATGTCCTTCGCTTCTTCCAACACATCCGCGAGTTCGCCGAGCCAGTCGGTGTAGCCGTCGTAGGTGTAGGCGCGTTTGTCGTCCCAGGTGCCGAGCTGTTTGTGCTTGACCGGGGGCAGACTTTTGAAGATGGGGTTGTCCTCGTAGTCGGTCGATGCGTCGTGGACGAGAATGACGTCTGCTGGGTAGTCGCTCATCTTCTCCCAGGAGACTTCGGCCCAGCTGGTGTCCTTCCCAGACTCGGGCCCAACGAGATTCAGACCGTCATCGGTGAGCATCTTCGCGACACCCAACTTCTTGGCTGTGTAGTTGATCTCGGGGCTGAAGTTCGCGAGCAGCACGGTCAGCCAGTCCTTGTCAGCAGTGATGTCGCGGATTCTCTGTCGAGCGGCATCGAATGCTTTGCGCTGCTGTGCGATCTCCCCCGTCTCAGTGTCTCTGCCGAGCGCCTGTGCGATCGCGGCATATTGGGCAAACATGTCCTCTGGCGTTCCACCGTCGAGCTTGACCGGGACAAACGGAACGAGCTTCGCCACCTGGTCTTTCAGCTTGTCGTCCCACCATGTCCACCCATCGCCTTTGTCATTGCCATAGGCGATGATGATGTCGGGATTCGTCGCCGCGAGGGCTTCGAGGTCGAACTCCATATCGGTGCCGACGACTTCTACCCCTGTCTGGTCAAACGACTTTCCGGGGGACTCATTCTGACCGAAGCCGTAGACGGCTACCGGCTTGATTCCATAGGGGGCAAGCGCCGCGGCGGAGTAGAAGTCCATTGCGATCCGTTCAGCTGGGCGGTCCAGCTCAATGGTGAGGTCATCGTAACCTTTCGGACTATAGGAGAAGCCCTGCGTCCCGGTTGTCCCTGTGGTGGCAGCTTCACTCCCGGGGCTGCCGCAGGCGGCAAGGGCGAATGGAGCGAGTACGGATAATGCGAGCAGTTGGCGGCGGCGCATGGATGACCTTCCGGTATTCGTCTGTGCTGCGATCGGTGGAATCGAGCGAGGGGGTGAACAATTCGTTTGGCACGCAGCTGGATCTTCGTCTGGTGAGCAGCTGAACGTCACCGATCGGGGCCCTTGGACGCCAGCCGAGAACACCGTAGCATTATTTGGGAAGGCTATCCTTACTCAAGTGGCGTAGACTGGTTGATGACCCTGCACCACACCGCCCGCAGAGAGCTTCTCTCCACGGGCGGACGTACCGAGTTCCCCGCCACGGCGAGGGACGAAGGAGCATTTGTGCCACAAGCACCCATCACCGCCTTCGAGGCCACCGTAATCGGCATCGAAGATCTCAGCCCCGTTTTCCGCCGAATCACCTTCGGCGGCGAAGGACTCAGGGACTTCGGATGCAGCAGTCACCCCCGTGACCTGCGGTTCAAACTCATCATCCCCTCGGCTGGAGCAACGAAGCCGCAGTTCAATCTCCTCCGTTTCCTCGATGAGCAGGACCCCGACTCCGGCGTGTCCTGGTACCAGGCATGGTTGCAGCTCGACCCTGAAATGCGCGGTGAAATGCGCACCTACACGGTGCGCGAATGGCGCGACGAAGCCTGCGAACTCGTCGTCGACATGGTTCTCCACACGGACGATCAGGGCCACTCGGGCCCCGCTGCCGCCTGGGCGCAGAACGCCGAGGTCGGCCACAGCCTGCACATCATCGGACCATCGCGTCATGCCGAAGGACCCACGGCCGGCATCGAGTTCGCACCCGCGGATGCCGACACCATCCTCCTCGCCGGTGACGAGACCGCGGTGCCCGCGATCGCATCGATCCTTGAGTCACTGAAGGACGCCAAGGTGCAGGGCAAGGCAATTCTCGAGGTCCCGACCGCCGAGGATGTTCTTGATCTGGACGCGCCCGCAGGGTTCGAGATCCAGTGGCTGCCCCGCGACTCCGCCGCCCATGGTCAGCGGCTTGAGCCGGCTGTCCGTGATGCTGTCAGAGTCGAGGACCATGCCCTCGCCGAGGTGGGTGCCGGTACGGGTGCGAACATGAGTGCCGGCGCGCCAAGCAAACGGTCTGTTGAGCTCGACGACGTGAACATCGACGAAGAGATTCTGTGGGATGTGCCGGCTGCGCTGACGCAGGCCGCTCAAGGCAGTTCGAGTGGCACCGACAAGCATGCCCGCCCGTTCTATGCCTGGATTGCGGGTGAGGCCGGCCCGGTCAAACGTCTGCGTCGTTACCTCGTCCAAGAAGTGGGCGTCGATCGTCATCAGATCGCGTTCATGGGTTATTGGCGTCAGGGCAAAGCCGAAGGCTGATCATCGTCGCGGCGCCACTCGGGTTCAGTTGTGAGCAGTTCGATTCGCCGTCGAGCTCTTTGAGGTCGAACGCAGCACTTGCGGGACTATGGTGAAAGCCGCACCGAAGAGACAGAATGCGCCGCCAAGCGCTGCCAGCGGCGGTGGAACTTCGCTGAGAATGAGCCAGGCGAGAACGACGACGATCGCGGGGACAAGCAGCCCTGAAGAGCTCAGGACACCAGCCGGAAGGTAACGGATTGCATATCCCCACAGGTTGAAGGCGAGTGCGGTGGGCACTACGCCGAGGTAGATGATCTGAACGGTGATGTCGACGGGAGCTTGGGCCACCTCGGCGATCAATCCGGGCGCGAAGACAAGGCAGGCAAGGGTTCCGGTAAGAATGCCTCCCCAGGTCACGGTCACACAATCGGTGTGGGACAGGAACCGTTTCTGCAGCAGCACGCAGGAGGCATAGAGAATCGCTGCGGTGAGACTGAGGAGCATGCCGCCGATGGTGAACTTTCCGGTGAAGCTGGCCACCGTGATCATCCCGATTCCAGCCATCGAAACCACTATGCCGATGAGCAGCCTGATCGGCAGCCCCTCGCCGAGAAACAGCCCCGCAAAGACGGCGACCAAGAGTGGGCCGATGTTGACGATCATCGCAGCTGTTCCTGCGTCGATCGACTGCTCGGCTGCGTTGAGGACGACCGTGTACCCGGCGAACCAGGCAACTCCCCAGATGAGCATGATCAGCCATGTCATCTTCGAGGTCGGGAACCTCGGCCTGCGAAAGAGCATCCAGGCGGAGAGGACGATCACAGCAGCGCCCATCCGCAGCAGTGACATAGGACCTGGGGAGTAGTGGTCGCCGGCATCGCGAATGACGACGAACGACGAGGCCCAGAAGACCATCGTCAACAACGCCGCTATCCACGGCATGATCCGTGGCGGAGTTTCTTCCGCGACTGGCTCGACCGGTGGCGGGGGCACGTCAAACGTCGAGGCGGCAGTGGTGGTCATCTGAATCGGCGCGCAATTTCCGGCGTCTGAGCAGTCCTTCATGGCTACGATTATTCTGCTGCTTGCCGTCAATCAAAAGCGCACACTATTGCACATCTGTGCGCAGAGTCCGTACGGTTGCTGAATGAACAATGTCATCCAATTGCGATCGTTCAAATCCGTTGCCGCCACCGGCTCCGTTCGAGCAGCAGCTCAGCATCTCGGCCTGTCACCGTCGGCAGTCAGCCATCACCTCAAGCTGCTCGAAGAGAACGCTGGACTGACATTGTTCCGACGCCGAGGCCGAGGCCTGTGCCTGACTGATACCGGCACCGCCATTATGGGAGAGGTCGACGGAGTCCTCGAATCGTCGAGCCGACTGCAGCAGCGCATCTCAGATCTGAAAGACAGCCGAGTCAACCGACTGTCGATCGGATATTTCAGCACCGCAGGCAACCGATGGATGCCGGAACTGGTGCTCTTCCTCGAACATAAGTTCCCGAATACGGCAGTTCAACTCAACTTGGCTGAGGATCAATGGCATGAGGGTCGGTCCGACATCCAGATCATCATCACCGAATCCAAAAACCCACCGTTTCCACCTCAGATCAACAGCAGCCTTCTGCTTGAAGATCCGTACGTCGTCGCTGTACCCGAAAACCACGAGCTGGCCACACGCAGAGAACTCTCGCTGATCGAAGTGGAGAGATACTCGTGGATCGACAACGATAGAGGCGAGGGGCCATGCAGGACGATCCTCTTCGACGCCTGCGCCAGGGCTGGAGTTCAGGTGCAGTTCAAACACGAAGCCCACTCGTACGTCGCCGCGCTCCACATGGTCAGCCGTGGATTGGGGATCACCCTGCTCCCCCGCCTCGGCATCGACCAACTTCCAGCCGGAGTGGCTATCGTGCCACTGGCAGCACCCGAGCCGATCCGCTATGTCCACGCCATCAGCGACCCTGGTCATCCGCAGCAGGAAGTCATCGATGATGCGATCTCTGCTCTTCATGAACTTGCCAGTGACGATGCCGAGAAGAGCAGAGGAACCGCGGCTCGATTCAGTAGCTTCGCGGCATCCCGAGAACGTGGGAACCGAGGTAGTTAAGCACCATCTCCTGACTCACGGGTGCAATTTTCATGAGCCGAACTTCCCGAAGATAACGCCCCACATGGTACTCCTCTGAGTATCCCATTCCACCGTGCACCTGAACCGCGCGATCCGCAGCGTCCACCCCAGCCTCGGCACACAGATATTTTGCTGTGTTTGCCTCCCGACCACTTGCCAGCCCTTGATCGTAGGTCCAAGTAGCCTTCCGAAGGGCCAGCTCAGCAGCGTCAAGCTTCGCGAGGGAATCTGCCAATGGGAACTGGAGCCCCTGATTCATACCAATGGGCCGATCGAAGACGACCCGCTCATTTGCATACTTGACCGCCTTGGCAAGTGCCGCACGTCCGATCCCCAGAGCCTCTGCCGCGATGAGCATGCGCTCCGGATTAAGTCCGTCCAAGAGGTACTTGAACCCCTCGCCCTCCTCGCCCACTCGATGTGATTCAGGGACCACGAGGCCCTCGATAACCAGCTCGTTGGAGGAGACTGCGTTGCGTCCGATCTTGCGGATCGGGTTGATCTGCACATGAGTCCGGTCGAGGTCAGTAAAGAACAAGGTCATACCGTCTGTCGGCTTCTCGACATCTTCACGCTTCGTGGTGCGCGCCAACAAAAGGATCTTGTCGGACTCCATCGCCTTCGAAATCCAAACCTTACGGCCAGAGATTACATATTCATCGCCCCGCCGCTTCGCGAAAGTAGTCACTCGAGTTGTGTCAAGACCTGCGTCAGGCTCAGTCACTCCGAAGCATACGTGCGTTTTACCCTCCGCGATCAGCGGCAAGTTAGCCTTCTTGAGCTCCTCGCTGCCGTGCTTGATTACCGGGTGTAGACCAAAGATCGTCATATGGATCGAACTCGCCGCGTTCATAGCACCACCCGCAGCTGCAACCGATTCGAGCAATAGGGTCGCCTCTGTGATGCCAAGACCGTGGCCCCCATACTCAGTCGGCGTAGTCAGACCGAGCCACCCCTTCTCCGCCAGCAGGTTGTAGAACTCCGTCGGGAACTCATGGTTGGCGTCCCTGTCAGCCCAGTACTCGTCGTCGAATTGAGCCACAATTTCCTGGGCGGCTTCGCGCACCATCAGCTGATCATCAGTCAAGGCGAAATCCGCCATAATAATCTCCTCGATAAATTCAGTGCCATAAGGTCGAACGATTCGACGATTGCGGCTAATACGCGCGAATCGCTGTCACACCTAGACCCGAAATTCTCATCCGGGCCTCCGTGGTTGTCGTTGTACAACGAGTTCGATCGCATTTTATTTGGTAGTACCAATATAGAATGTAATCGAGGATCCCGTCAGACTCAAGAAAGAACTCATGAACACGACCGAGACTTCCAGGTTCGTCGCCGAGCTGCGCTCACGAATTCTCGACGGCACATTACCTGCAGGCACCAGGCTAGACGCGGAACGCGAACTCGCCGCGCACTACGAACTCAGCCGCACCACAATTCGTGCCGGCCTGCAGGCATTGGCCTCCGAGGGAATGATCCAGCGAAAAATCGGCCGGAATGGCGGTAGTTTCGTCACCACGCCGAGTGGGGACACAGTGACAAGCTCTCTCCAGCTCGTCATCGGAACTGGCGGAATCGCGGAGCGTGATCTCATGGAGACTCGCCTGGCCATCGAGCCCCAGTGTGCCGACCTCGCTGCGACTCGAATGAGCGAGGATGAAATTGGCAAACTCTCAGCAATCCAATCGGAGATGACTGCGGCTATCCGGCCAGTTGGCAACCCAGCCGATCGGCCGGCTTTCCTGCGGGCCAACGCTCGCTTCCATCTCCACATAGCCCAGGGAAGCCACAATCACGCCCTATCCGCGATCCTCGCGGGGCTCATTGGCCCTATTGAAGTACTCACCGACGACCCTCATCTTGTCGGGCCGGGTCAGCTTCGGGAACTGGTGCAAGCCCATGAGCACATCTTTTCTGCAATTAAGTCGCGTGACGGAGTCCGTGCTGCCGACGTGATGCGCAAGCACCTACGCGCCCATATCCGGTTGTCCAACAAACACTGAAGTCACTCACCGAGCGAAGTTTAACCAGTGAGATCACCCTTGTTGGGCAACCTGTTTTCGTCTACAGTATTCGTTAATACGTACCGTTCGTGCGCATATACCAATGGAGGTGTAATGAAGTCACGCACACAGGTCATAGCAGCACTGTCCGCCGTCCTCATTCTGGCGTCAACGACACTGAGTTCATGTACCCCGGCAACAACTGCAGACACGACTACTCTGTCCTTGGCCGACAGCTATGCTCCCACACATATTTTCGCGGAATCCGGAGTCAGCATCTTCATGGACGAAGCTTCGGATCCAGACAGCGGTCCTATCGGCGGTTCAGAGGAAACACTGGACTTCGCCTATTACCCGGCAGGACAAATGGGGACTCCGCGAGACCTCGTGTCTCTCAATCGATCGGGAGTTCTTGACATTACCCCCGCTTCGGCGGCCTATCTCTCCGACCAGCTTCCCTTATCCAGTGTGTCCGACTTGCCAGGCATGGTTGAGGATTCTTGCGTGGGCGCACAAGCTCTGTTCGACATGATGTCCCCGGGAGGGATTCTCTACCAAGAGGAATATGCACCACGTGGTCTGCGTCCACTGTGGGTGTCGGTGCTTCCCAGCTACGAGATTCTGACTGTCAGCCGCCAGATCAATTCTCCTTCGGACCTTCGCGGACTCAATATCAGAACTTCAGGCGGAGCTCTCGACGCGACTCTTTCCGACCTCGGGGCGGCAGCTGTCAGCATGCCGGCGCCCGAGGCATATGAAGCGCTGTCCCGGAAGACTGTGGACGGCGTGGCTTTTCCCTTCATCAGCGTGCTCCCGTACAAGCTGCAAGAGGTACTCGACTACTCGACGACAGGACTGAACATCGGAGCATTCGCGATTCCATATGTCATCAGCGAAGAGACATGGAGCGAACTTGACCCTGCAATGCGGAGTCGAATCGAGAGGGCCGGCCACGATGCGCAGAACAGCCTGTGTCAGGCGGTCAATGACGAGACCCCAGCAGCAATCGACGCGATCGGCAAGGACGGGGTCGAGTTCAAGACCCCCGATGCTCAGGGAATGAAGGAATTCGAAGACAAGCTGGCACCTGTGCGCAAACAATGGGCCGAAAACATGGATTCGATCGGCAAACCGGGTTCACAGGTGCTCTCCCAGTACGAAGCTCTCATCGCGCGATACGAAGGGAACTCGAAATGACTCGTGAACACAGATCGGCGATACAGCGGACGATTCACACCATCAAGATCGTCAGCGTGACGCTTGCCGGTGTGGCGATCACAGCCATGGCGCTGGTCATGCTGGCAGAGACCTTGATGCGTTATGTCTTCACCAACCCTCTTGGTTGGAATATCAGTGCAGTTGAGCGGATCTTCATGCCAATGTCCGTCTTCCTTGCGCTGCCCTGGCTGTATCTGACTGCGGGACATGTCACTGCGGAGCTCGTCTACGACAGATTGCCAACTGCGTGGCGTACGAGTGCCCGCATCATCGGGCATCTAGTACTCATCCTCATTACTGCGGCTCTTACATACGGAGGCATGGTGACGGCCATGGATTCGTTCACTCTAGGCGACGCTCCTGGTTGGGTCCCCGAGTAGGAGTCCGGTGACTATGTGAGTTTCGCATCCGATAAT